>JALWNV010000070.1 GCA_027083665.1 Helicobacteraceae bacterium | reverse complement strand
AGATTGCTTATACCGGTTTCCGGCGCCGCCGAAAATGCGGACGGTATCCCGAAGAAGGAACTGAAAGCGCAGGAGGCGGCCGATACTTTTGTCGACGAGATGGATGATGAAGGGATGGATGAGGCTTTCGACGACGAAGGTTTCGGGGATGAGTTCGGATCGGATGAGACCCTGAACGATGTGTTTGATCCGCTTGAAGGCTACAACCGTTTTATGACCGCGGTCAACGACAAGCTGTTTGATTACGTACTTGATCCCATCTTCATCAAAGGCTACAACTTTGTTTTTCCCGAGCCGGTGCGGGTCTCGGTCAACAATTTTTTCAACAACCTCTACTTTCCCGTCAGCCTCGTCAACAACCTGCTGCAGCTGAAATTTCAAAATGCCCTGGACGAAACCGGCCGTTTCATCGTCAACTCCACGTTCGGGTTCGCCGGGCTGTTCGATCCCGCCCGCGAGGGCCTGGGAATCGAACCGCACAAGGAAGATCTCGGACAGACGCTGGGGTATTACGGCGTCGGAGGCGGCTTTCATATCGTGCTACCCTTCTTCGGACCGAGCAATCTGCGCGATTTCACCGGCGATCTGCTCGACTTTTACACCAACCCCATCTATTTTGTCGAAGGAAGAGGGTATAATCTTGTCCGCAATACGACCGAAAGCTGGGGCGTCGCGATTTACAAGGAGTTCAACAAAATCTCTTTGTATGAAAAAGAGTACAAACAGCTGAGAAAAGATGCACTCGACCTGTACCCTTTCTTGCGCGACGCCTATGAGCAAAACCGTAACAAACTGATATCGGAGTAACCCATGTCCCGTCTTATCACCAAAACACTGCTGCTTTTCGCACTCCTCCTTCCGCTGTCGCTTCAGGCACTCACGCAAGACCAGATTCGTCCCGTCATGCGCGAAAAGGTCGACAGAATCATTACGCTGATCAACGACGCCAACCTTTCAAAAGCCGAACGCAATAAGGCGATCGAAACCGAAATCGACCCGCTCTTCGACTTTACAATGATGGCGAAACTGAGCTTGGGGAAAAAGGCCTGGAAAAAAGCGACACCGCAGGAGCGAAGGGAGTACGTCAGACTTTTCGAACGCCGCATCAAGGACTCGTATATGAGCAAGCTCGATATGTACAACGACGAAAAGATCACACTCGAAACACCCGAAAAAGTCAAAAAGCGTATCCATCTCAACAGCTATATCATCCAAAAAGGCGAGAAAAAAGAGGTCCTCTACAAGTTTTACCACTCCAAAAAGCGCGGCTGGGTCATCTACGATGTCGATGTCCTCGGTGTCAGTATCATCCAGACCTATCGTTCACAGTTCGCCGGTGTGCTCAAAAAGGGCTCGATGCAGCAACTGCTTGAAAAACTCCGTACTCCCGACGGCGCCTGATGCTCGAAGGCTTCTACTCCCGTTTCGTTTTTCGGTTCCCGCGCCTTGTCATCGCAGCGGTGATGATCGCGGCCGTGCTTCTGGGGACCCAGGCGCTCAAACTCCGTGTCGACGCCTCTTCCGAAACCCTGCTGCTTGAAAACGACAAAGACCTGGCCTACACCCGGCTCGTCGCAAAACGCTACCGCAGTCCCGATTTCCTCGTCATCACCTATACACCCGAAAACGACCTACTCGCTCCGGCGTCGCTTGAAACCGTCCGGACACTCTCCCGGCAGCTTTTGAAGATCGACGGGATCGATTCGGTCACCTCCATTCTCAACGTTCCGCTGCTGCAAAGCCCGCCGAAGCCTGTCAAGGAACTGCTTGAAAAGATTCCCACCATCGGCGGCGGGGACGCCAATCTTACCCTCGCGCGCAGCGAATTCCGCCGCAACCCGCTCTATGCCTCCAACCTCGTCAGTCCCGATCTCAAAACGACCGCACTTCAGGTCAATCTCGTCTACGATGCGCACTACTACGAACTGCTCGATCGTCTGAACCTCTTGCGAAGCGCGGAAGAGAACGGGACACTGACCTCGGCACAGATGAGGAAAAAGCGTACACTTGAACAAGCGTTCAAATCCTACCGCGATATCGTCCGCGAGAAAAACCACCGTATGATCCTCGCGGTCCGGGATGTTCTCCGTATGCACGGCGGCGAAGGAGAACTTTTCCTCGGCGGGGTTGAAATGATTGCCGATGATATGATCACTTTCGTCAAACGTGATCTCAAAACCTACGGCAGTGCCGTGCTCGCCCTGCTGATTCTTGTACTGTGGACCGTCTTCCGTCAGGTCCGCTGGATCGTGCAGCCGGTCGTGATCGCAGCTGTATCGATCGTCATGACGGCCGGTATCCTCGGGATGCTCGGTTTCGAGATCACCGTCATTTCGTCGAATTTCATCTCTTTGCAGCTGATCATCACCATCTCCATTATCATCCACCTGATCGTCCGCTACCGCGAACTCGCCGTCGAGAAACCGCGTATGCCGCAGCACGCCCTCGTGCTCGAGAGTACGCTCTCGATGTCGAAGCCGACCTTTTTCGCCATCGTCACCACCATCGCAGGATTTGCTTCCCTGATGCTTTCGGGTATCAAGCCCGTCGTGGCGCTGGGCTGGATGATGAGTATCGGTATCTTCATCTCCCTGATCGTCACCTACCTGCTCTTTCCCGCCCTCAATGTCCTGCTGCCGCGTACACAGCCCTATACCCGTTTCGAGCGGGAATTCTCCCTGACGAAAGTTCTGGCCTCTTTTACCGAACGTCACGGCAGGCTCATTCTTGCCGGAGCCGTTGTCGTTATCCTCTTTTCTGTCAGCGGAGCTTCGCGCCTCATGGTCGAAAACAGCTTTATCAACTACTTCAAGCCTTCGACGGAGATCTACAAGGGGATGGCGGTCATCGACCGGCAGCTCGGCGGAACGACTCCGCTGGATGTCACGATCGACCTGCCGCAAGAGGAGGACTCCGCCGATACCGCCGGTGATGCCGCACAGGAGGATGACGGGTTCGACGAATTCGACGAATTCGAAGAGGAACTCAATGCCGAGGCGTCCCAAGCCCAGTACTGGTTCAGCGACGAACGGATGGATGTTGTACGGCGTGTCCATCACTGGCTGGAACATATCGACCATGTCGGAAAAGTCCTCTCGCTCGGGACCCTGCTCGAAGTCGGAAAGACGCTCAACGACGGCGATCCGCTTGACAACTTCGAACTCGCCCTGCTCTACAACGAACTGCCCGAAGATTTCGCCGGGATCATTCTCAAACCCTATGTCGATATCGAACACGATCAGGTACGCTTCGCATTGCGTATCAAGGACTCCGACCCCGGCCTGCGGCGCGCGCATCTGATCGAAACGATCCGGACGGGACTGACTTCCGCACTGGGCATTCCGAAAGAGCACGTGCATCTTTCGGGTATCATGATCCTCTACAACAATATGCTGCAAAGTCTTTATGATTCTCAGATCGCCACACTCGGTGCGATGGTCGTCCTGCTCTTTTTCATGTTCTGGCTCCTTTTCCGCTCTTTGGCGGTCGCCGTGGTCGCGATCATCGCAAATCTTGTTCCGATCGGCGTCATTTTCGGATTCATGGGGTGGGCACATATCCCGCTGGATATGATGACGATCACGATCGCCGCCATCAGTATCGGTATCGCCGTCGACGACACCATCCACTATCTCTACCGTTTTCGTGTCGAATTCGAAAAAGACCATGACTACACCGCCGCAATGCACCGTGCTCATGAGAGCATCGGCTATGCCATGACCTACACCTCCGCCGCAATTATCATCGGCTTTCTCATCCTCGTTCTCTCGGTCTTTATCCCGACGATCTACTTCGGACTGCTGACAGTCCTGGCAATGTTCATGGCAATCGCGGCGGACCTGCTGCTGCTGCCGAAACTGATCTTGATATTCAGGCCGTTCGGAAAAAAGCCCGATGCGCCCTCCACCCAAGCTGCCGATAAAAATTAACTCGCTAAAATAGGTTTTCGGGCACCTCTAACGCCTTGTGACGGACTGGAGGCGCTCGTTATCAACACTGCCGCATCCGCGGCGTCAAAGGATACGCATGCGTCTGTTCTTTTCTCTTTTGTCGCTTTTTATGCTCCTGCTTTTCCCCGCATCCGCCGCGGTGAACAAAGATATCGTTACCGGTGCATTCAAAACGCCGACGCAGGCGCAGACACGCAATCTGCGTCTTGAAGCCTATCTCGGTCACGAGCCGGAAATCTCCGACTGGATGAAAGAGAAGCATTTCTATTTCGATGTCAAATACGCCAAAGGGCTCTACCGTTCCGTCCTGACGCATTTCATCGACCCGGGTGAGATGCTGACCGTATACGGCAGTGTCAAAAAAATCTTTCCCGATGCATATGTGACGGCAAGCATCGCTTCGGAAATCCCGAAAGTAGGCAGGAAGAATCCGTCACCGGCGAAAAGCGTCGATAAAATGCCGACAGCAAAAACGCCGCAGCCGAAAATACCGGTCAAGCCCGCCGGAACCGTCAAAAAAGAGGCGCCTGCACCGAGTGCCGTCCGTTCGTTTTCAGAACCGGTCAAAGCAAAATCGCCCGCACAAAACAGACCGAAGCCGGATGCCGGGGACGGAGATATCGTCATTATTGACGAAACGACCGAACCGGAAGAAGCCGCTATACCGGCAAAAGAGACCGTCACCCCCGACGATCAGGAGCTCGAAGAAAAGAGACCGGCGGTCCGGACAACCGCCGAAAAAGACGGATCGACACCGTGGATGATCTACGGCATCGCCGGCACTGCTGTCATTCTGATCATACTCCTGCTGCTTGCACGACGTAAAAAGAGCGAACTCTCCGTGCTAAAGACACCGCAGATGATCAATCTCGATCATACATCCGAATCCGAGACGGCTCCTGCACCGAAAAAAGCAGAGAAAAAACCTGAACCGGAACCAACGCCCGAACCTGAGCCTGTAATCAAATCCCAGCCCATGATCGAACCGGAGGTTGCCGAAGCACAGTCCCCGGTGTCACATCCTGCACCGGATACCGAGGAGGCGAAACGGATCGAATCCGTCTCGACATCCGAGGAAGAAACTCCTGTATCCGCACGCTCCGAAAGCCCCCGGAAAAAGCGTGAACTCACACCGCACAAAGGACCGATCACCAAAGAAAGCCTTGCCGATTTCGCCGGAAACCGTATCCTTGTCGCCGAAGACAATCTGATCAACCAGAAAGTCATCAGCAAGCTGCTCGAAGGCAGCGGCCTGGAAATCGTCATGGCGAACAACGGTCAGGAAGCCCTCGACATCCTCGCCAAAGACCCCAATTTCAATATGGTATTGATGGATGCCCATATGCCGGTCAAAGACGGGTTCGAAGCGACACGCGAGATCCGCCGGAACATTCTTTACGAACCCATCGTCGTCGTGGCTCTCAGCGGGGATGTCAGCAGCGACGATATCCGCAAAATGCGCGAAGCCGGGATGGAAGAACAGCTGGCGAAACCGCTGCGTGTCGAGGCGCTTTACGACGTGATGTACCGGTATCTCGACTTTGCCGGTGAGTCGGAAGCGCCCGCCGAAGAGGAAAAAGAAGCGAAAGAAACCGAAACGGCGCAGGCGCTGGATACGAGCGTCGGACTCGATATCTGCAGCGGGGACAAACAGATGTACGACGAGATCCTCGGCGAATTCGTCGATACATACAAAGAAGCCGACCTGCTGGTCGATGCCTATCTCAAAAACGGCGACGAAATCAAACTCGTCGAACTGATGCTCGACATCAAAGGTGTCGCGAGCAATATCGGAGCCGGTCCGCTGGCAGAAGCGGCAGAGACGTTACGCGAGGCCGTTCTCATCAACCAGACGGAAGCCTACGGGAAGCTTGCCGAAGAGTTCAAACACGAGCTGCACCGGCTGCTCGACACCATTCAGACACACTGAGACCGGCCGCGGCCGGTCTCAAACTTTCATTTTGCTATAAATATCCGCCAGGGCCTCGACGAAAAGCGGATGGTCGTTGGGGCAGCGGGCCACGCGGTAGTCCTCGAACCCTTTCTTGTCCGCGATCTCCCGGTACTCCATATCGAGCTCGTAGAGCGTTTCGGAATTGTCGATGGTAAAGGCGATCGGGAAGATCAGAACTTTTTTGTTGAACAGCTCGTCGAGTTTCATCTCCAAAGAGGGTTCGAGCCACTTCATCGGTCCGACCTTGGATTGATACGCCAGGTGTACCCCGGCAAAACGCATTCCTTTCTTTTTGAGCAGGCTGCTCAGAATCCGTACATGTTCTTTGACCTGCCGCTGATACGGATCACCGGCGTCGACAATCTTCTGCGGCAGACCGTGGGCGGAAAAGACCAGATCGTATTCGTCCGTATCCGCAGCTTCCATCGCCTCTTCAATCCGGGCGACAACCGTTTCGTTGTAATGATCGTTTTTGTAAAAATGTTTGATCTCCGAGACGATGGCATCGAGCCCTGCTTCGTGCATTCTGGCTTCGTAGTCTTCCAGTGAAGATTTTGTCGTTGTCGTGGAAAACTGCGGATAAAGCGGGATCAGATAAACATGCGTCACTCCCGCCGCTTTGAGACGTTCGACGGATTCGTCGGCGAACGGCGGAGTGTAGCGCATGGCGAAGTCAACGACGACCGATTCTCCCACCTTTTCCTGTACCGCGCCGACGAGCAGTTTCGTCAAGTCGACAATGGGCGATTTGCCGCCAAGCTTTTGGTAGACTTCCTGCGCCGATCGTGTTCGATTGGTCGTAATGACACTGGCAATAAAACGGCGCAGCAGCGCACTTTTCATCGTCAATATATTGGGGTCGTTGAACATGTTATGCAAAAAAGTCTGCACCTCATAGAGGTCGTTCGGGCCGCCCATATTGAGCAGGACGATCGCATCTTTGGCCATCAGCACACCTTTGTTATATCTTCTTTGAAGTCATCGCTCCAGAGTATTTGTGCATGATTGTACCCGCTGTATTCTTTATAAATGCGTAGAGAATGTACTTTGTTCCTGAGCATCCGCGTCTGTTCGATCGGGACGATTTCATCGTCACGGCTGGCAAAGAGGCTCACCGGTGCGGAAACACCGCCGAGATACTTCGCCGTCTCGAAACGGCACCGCA
>JALWNV010000069.1 GCA_027083665.1 Helicobacteraceae bacterium | reverse complement strand
TTCCGACTGTCACGAAGGCGATGGAGGCGGTCTACAAAACGATGGCCAGCGGTGTAACCCCGGTCGCGATGGAGTTTCTCGACAACCTCACCATCCGTGCGGTCGAGAAGACCTACGGCAAAGGGCTGCCGACGGATGCGGGTGCCATCCTCGTCACCGACGTCGACGGCAACCTCGAACCCGACCTCGACTTCCAGCTCGCACAGATCGAGAAGGTCTTCCGCGAAAACGGCTGTTCGGACTTCGTCATCGCCAAAGACGACAAAGAAGCCGCCGACTTATGGTTCGCCCGCCGAAACGCCAGCCAGTCGCTCTCGGTCTACGGCTCCAAAAAGATCAACGAAGACGTCACTGTTCCGCGTTCGGCCCTGCCGGAACTGCTGGAGAAGTTCTACGCCATCGCCGATAAATACGGTATCAACATCCCCTGCTTCGGCCATACCGGCGACGGCAACGTCCACACCAATGTCATGGTCGACGGCAGCGACCCCGAACAGGTCAGGATCGGATACAGGGCGATCGAGGAGGTATTTCAGGCCACGATCGACCTCGGCGGCACCCTCAGCGGCGAGCACGGCATCGGGCTGGCCAAAGCGCCCTACATGGGCATGGCCTTCACTCCCGAGGAGATGAACCTTTTCAAGGCGATCAAAAAAGCTTTCGACCCCAACAACATCCTCAACCCGAACAAAATGGGGCTCGACTGACGTCCGACATAAACAGGGAAACAACGAAACTATTCCTTGTTTTATTTTTCTGCGTTATAATACTCCTATAAGGAGCTTTAAATGCAACGGATTATTCTTTTTTTATTTTTAACCGCGACCGTGCTTTTTGCAGATACGGCATTGCAGTTCAAAGCGGGATGGCAGCTTGTCGGTACGCCGCTTTCCATCGGCGATCTCTCCGTTTTCGACAAAAAAGCGAAGATCCTATGGGCATACGATGCCGGTTCGCAGCAGTGGAAGGGGTACAGTCCCGACGGGGAAGTGCGTGACAAACTCGATGCCGCCGGGATTGCCCCGCTGAGCCGCCTCGACGCTTTCGACGCTTTCTGGATCAACAGCGAAAGCGCGTGGACGCTGACATTCAAAAACAGCGAAACGGCAAACGTACCCGGGCACGGCGCGCGTCTGAAACTCGCCGAAGGGTGGAATCTCGTCTCCCTGCCCGACGCCTCTATCATCGATTCCGCGCTCTTTGCCGGAATGAAGCTATGGAAATACCGCGAGACCGAATGGCAGAGCAACCTCGGCGACGTTCCTTTTCCCGACGTCAAGACCGTCGCCGCAGGCGAAGGCTTCTGGCTTTACAGCGACGAAAACCGAACCATCGACATTTCCAAGGCCGCTTCCGCGCTCCATACGTTCGATTCGATTGAGGCGATGAAAGCGTTTATCCGTGAAATGGTCTTTCAGAACCGGCACGGCTATTACGACGGCCTGCCGGTCCGGCCCCTGCTGAAAAATGACGATTTTTCAGGCACGACCCCCGAGACAGCCGCAGACGACGGCGCATCGGATGCGACAACGACCAATGTTCAAGAAGCCGGAATCGACGAATCCGATATTCTCAAGCATGACGGCAAAACCATCTTTTTCTACGACCGTCATTCCAAGCGTATCCGTGTATACGACTTTGCCTCTATCGTTTCAGGCGATATAAAAGAAAAAAGCGGAATCGATCTCGGCGGCGAGCTGCAGGCGATGTATCTTGACGGCGACCGTCTTGTGACGGTAACGCAGGAGATCCGCTACTATATCCTCGATACTGCGGTCTCCGAAGGCAGCGGCGCCGCGCAGATCATGCCTCCGCAGCCGATGGAACCGCCGCATTTTACGGTAACGTTTTACGATGTTTCCGATCCTGCCGACATTCGTGAACTCTCCCGAACCGTCATCGACGGCACCTATATGGAAAGCCGGCGGAAGTCCGATACGCTCTACCTCATCTCCTCGTTCCCACCGCAGATCATCTATGACTATCCCGTCATCCACCCCGACACCAACTGCAGTGCCATCTACCGGGCACTCGGCGGAGCCCCGTCGTATACGGGCGGTGTGGTCTGCTCAAGTGACGGCGAATGCGTCAAATATCCCGACAACGAGACACGGCTCGACAGACTCTACCGCGAAAACGGATGCTACCGCTATTCGTACGACAACAACGGTACGGCTTGGCAATACGACTACGAGCATCCCGTGATCAGAAGCGAGAACCTCGTTCCCCGCTACACCCAAGGGAGTGAAGAACACGACTACGTGACCCCGAAACGCCTCTACGCGCCCTACAAACTCGATCAGGAGTACAGTATCACCTCGATCGGTGCCTTCGATATGCGTACCGGAGCGATGAAACAGCAAGTGGCCTATATCGGCCAGGCATGGACACAGTACGCTTCCGCGAACGCCCTCTACCTCGGCGCGACGAGCTACCCGCTCTATTACGATTATATCCGCTACAGCGAACGTACCGCGCTGTACAAATTTGCACTCGACGACAATCTCAGCTACCGCGCCCGCGGTTTCGTCGAAGGACGGGTCCTCAGCCAGTACAGCCTCAGCGAATACAACGGCACCCTCCGCGTCGCCGCGACGACCGGCTTTTCATGGAGAAGCGACGACACGGACAACCGGGTCTACACCCTGCGTGAAAACGGCAGCGAAGGTCTCGATATCGCCGGCAGCGTCAGAGGACTCGGAGAACCGGGAGAGCAGATACGTGCCGTACGTTTCGCAGGCGACAAAGCCTTTGTCGTCACCTTCCGCCAAACCGATCCGTTCTACACACTCGACCTCTCCGATCCGAATGCACCGAAGGTCGTCGGCGAATTGAAAATCAACGGCTTTTCGGAATATCTGCACCCCGTCGACAAAAACCGTATCCTCTCCATCGGACGCGATGCGGATGCGAACGGACGGCAGCTTGGCCTGCAGGTGCAGCTTTTCGATCTCAGCGACTTCGCCCATCCCGTACTCGCCGACAAGATCACATTCGGAGATCGCCATACCTACAGCGAAGCGGAACACAACCCCCGTGCGTTCGCCTATCGTGGAAGCGACGGTCTTTTCGGTTTTCCGTTCCACAGCTTCAGCAACGGTATCGCCCCCCGTGTCGGATTCGATATCTACCGGCTCGAGGGGCTGAAACTCTCACACCGGATATTGCTCGATGGCAATGCGGACGGTTGGTACAGCGATGAAGGCCGCGGTATCATTTTCGACTTCGGCGGCCAAACCTACGGGGCCCTTTTTAAAGGCAGCCATGTCCTCGTCAGCCCGATTCCAGGAGAATAGAATGAAAACGTTAACGATAACCCTCGCCGCAGCACTCCTGCTGCTTTCCGGATGCGGCAGCGACAGCAGCGATACGGACACCCTGAACAAGGCGACCGCCTATACGCCGCCGCAGCCAACCGGTATAGACGAAAGCGATCAACCGCCCTCGCCGCCGCGCATCCGGTAACGCGGCCGCGCCGAATCGCGCATACGCAAGAGTACGATATCCCCGATTACGCGAGAATGTGATACAATCGTCTTATGCAAGAAATTATGGGACCGCATTCTGAGCTTCAGCACCATTGGACATGGAGACGTGTCAGCCGTCATATCCGCTACTACTGGCATCAGCTGCTCGACGGTGATCTGATGTATTTCGCATCCAGCATGAGCTTTTATACCATCTTCACGATCGTACCGCTGATGATGATCATCCTGTCGGTCGCAATCTCGATGCCGAGTTTTCAGGAGCATTATGAAACCCTCAAAAGTTTTCTCATCGACAACCTCCTGCCCGTACATTCGGACGCCGTTTCAGGCTATATCGACCAGTTTCTGCAAAACACCGGGAAACTGAGCATGATGGGATCGGTGATGATCATCGTCGCCTCCATCCTCTTTTTTCAAAACTACGAGCATATCGTCAACAAAATCTTCCACACCAAGCAGCGCTCACTGTGGGACTCCATCACGACCTACTGGACACTGCTGACATTTACACCGTTGGCATTCGGGCTTTCAATCTATATCTCGGCAAAAGTGCTCGCACTGCTGAACTCCTACGGTTTCACACCGTGGGTCAACATCATGGCGATGATACCCTACATGATCATCTGGATGCTGTTTTTCGTCATCTACAAGATTTCACCGAACACCACCGTGACCACCCATGCGGCGTTCATCACCTCATTTATCATTGCGATCGTCTGGACAATCGCGAAAAACGGCTTCATCTACTATGTTTTTTACAACAAAACCTACGCGACGATATACGGTTCGTTCTCCATTCTGATCTTCACCTTCGTGTGGATCTATGTCTCATGGATCATCTTCATCTACGGCCTGAAACTATGCTATCTGATAGACCGCGCCTACAAATACAGCCAGGGAAAGGTAAAAAAGGAGCCGTTTTACAAGCTCGGATTTCGCAGCATAAGCTCCCAACAGCACCCAAAGCAGTAGCCACCCCGAGCCGATCTCGAGGACGGCAGGCTCCGAAGTGACGGCAAGCAGACGCTGTATAAGCGGGTCGAGCACACCTCCGGTGCCGAAGAGATGCAGCATCAGCGCCAACGGATAAAAGAGAACAAACCCCATTGTCCAAACGACAGAGAGCGGATGCCACGATGAAAACGTCCCGAATATCACCAGCATCCACGGCAGCAACATCAAATAGACCCAGACATGCATGCCGACAAAACGGAAAAACCTGCTTCGCCCCGCAAATGTCTGAAGAAACAAAAAGATATAAAATACTCCGCCGACCGAAAGCCAGAACCCGAGACGAAAAACCAGCCTCGGCCACAGTGCCGACAGTAACAGTACCACGATCAGCAGTGACGAAAACGACACCACCTTGATACCCCGGTCATACAGAAAAAAGCCTGTAAGCATCATGGCGAACGCCCGTAAAACGGACGGCGGAAAGTCCAACACAAGCGCATAGCCGAACAGAAGCGCCGACGTCAAAAGAAAAAGGTCGCGTTTTCGGTTCCGCCACGGGAACCATCGTGACTGCAGAAAGATGTACGGATAGTACATCACCCAAAACAGAATCAGACTCAAAAGCGCGATATGGAATCCGCTGATCGCCAGCAGATGGCTGATTCCAAGCACGGACAACTTCCGGCGCACCGTCTTCGATATCGGTGTCGCAATGAAAAGCGCAGCGAAGAGCTCCCCCGCCTCAGGGTTTGCATGTGCATTTCGTATCCGGTCCGCCAACCGGTATTTCAAAGCTTTGTTTGACGAAACGCCTTCGATATATCCGTGCAGAAAAAAACCTTTGAGATAATCGAGAAACCCGATACGTCCTGTTCGAAGCCACACCCGTACTTCATACCCGGTCAGATCACGCAACCGCTCCGATGCCGTCATGAAAACATCCGGCCCGTCATCGAGCCGCAGCTTCAGCACCTGATAGTGTCGGCCGAATGTTTCTTTGGCATACTGTTGCAGGACTGTCGCATTGATTTCAGCATCGTCGAAACGCGTCATCTCCCGGTATTTCCGGTATTCGACCCCGAGCGTCACGACCAGAACGAACAGCAGAAACGATGCGAAAACGGCAGCCTCTTTCTTCGAGGCGAAAAGCGAAACAGGTTCTATCTTCATCTTTATTAACTGTTTTTGTTTTTTTTAATTTTAGCATACTGTTTCTGAATGGTGAATGGTGAATGGTAGGATGACAGGTTTTACTGAAGAAAGCCTTAAAAAGGCTTGTGACTAAAGAGCACCTCCGAAAACTATATCGTCGGCATTGAGACGTTACCGATATCCATTTCGGCACTTTTGGTATCGACATTTTCGTAGGCGATTTCAGTCGCGTGATAGGTCGGAATATCGACGAAACGGGTCAGACGTTTCTGAAAAAGCAGCTTGACATGTCCCGTGGGGCCGTTACGCTGTTTTCCGATAATGATCTCGGCCTCTTCTTCTTCCTTCTCCACATACGTCGGCGTGAACTCCTTGCCTTCGGCCTTGGCCGCTTTTTCACGCTCTTTTTCCTCTTTGTAGAGGTAGACATCATCGCGATAGACAAAGAGAATGATATCGGCATCTTGCTCGATGGAACCCGATTCACGAATATCGCTGAGCATCGGGCGCTTGTCGTTTCGCGATTCGAGCCCGCGGTTAAGCTGCGATAGCGCGACAATGGGGATCTCGAGTTCACGGGCGAGCATCTTGAGTCCCCGGGACATCTCGCTGACCTCGAGATGGCGGTCTTTGGTGCCGGTCCCGCTCATAATCTGCAGATAATCGATCACGGCAAGTTCGATATCGGGGTGCTGGGATTTGAGTTTACGCAGGCGCGAGCGCAGCTGGTTGATATTGACCGAACCCTGATCGTCAACGAAAAGTTTGGTCGTTTGCATCCGATCCACCGCAGCGCCGAGACGGCTCCACTCTTCGTCGTTCATGTCACCGACACGCAGTTTCTGCAGCGGGATGGAGGTCTCGATGGAAAGCAGACGCAACATCAGCTGTTCCGCCGGCATCTCGAGGGAGAAAAAGGCGACCCCTTTTCCCTTTTTCAGCAAATTCTGAACCATATTGAGCGCAAACGACGTTTTCCCCATCGCCGGCCGCGCCGCGATGATAACGAGATCGCCTTTGCCGAAGCCCGTTGTCATCCGATTGAGATCCGCGAATCCCGTATCGACACCGACCAGGACGGAGTTGCCGCGCGCTTTCATCTCTTCGATATATTTCATCGTTTCAATCGTCACCGTTTCGGCATCTTTGAAGTCGCTCGTCTGCGAATCCTGCGTGATCTCGTAGAGCTTCTTCTCGACCATATCGACGACATCGGCGCTCGGCAGTTCCTCTTCGAGCGTCACTTTTTTGATCTCGGTCGTCAACGTCAGCAGATGACGCTTAAGCGCCCTATCCTTGATCTCCCTGACATACGCGGCCGTATTGGAGATAGGGTTCGCCGCGAGGATCTCGAGCATGACGTTCTCGTCGAATTTCTTCCTGGCACTGAGTTCCTTACGGAGAAACTCTTCATCGATGGGCTCGTCTTTGCGCGACAGCGACTGCAGCGCACTATAGATATCCTGATGTGCCGGCAGGTAAAAATCTTCAGGCTTGAGAATACCGT
>JALWNV010000068.1 GCA_027083665.1 Helicobacteraceae bacterium | reverse complement strand
TCGCCAAAACGCAGTACCGCCTGGTTTCGCTCGATGGCAAGCCGATAACCGTCACCAAAGAGGGGCCCAACTTTGTGACCGACGGAGTCGCCGAGCCGGTCGTCGTCTACGATATTTTCGCGACATAGTGCCCGCCCTGCCGTGCGGAAGCCCCCCACCTGAGCAGCCTTCAGAAAAAGTTTGCCGGCAAGGTGAAATTTATCGGTATCAGCATCGAAGAGGGCAAAGACAACGCCTATTTCAAACGCTTTGCCGAAGAGATCGGAATCAGCTACACCCTTGTCAATTCGCCGGACAACCTCAAGGCCGCGCGCGCCATCGCCGGTGCAATCGGTCTGGGAGAGGATTTCCCCATTCCGCTCATGGTCGTCTACCAAAACGGTGTCTATGTCAAGCATTATGCCGGTCTCGTTCCCGAGGAGATGCTTGAAAGCGATTTGAAACAACTCGTTTCGGAGCGCTGAGCAATGTTCGGCATTTTTAAAAGAGGGCTCAAAAAAACCGCCGAAGCGATGAAAACCGTCGCGCCGAAAAAACGGACGAAGATCCCCAAAGACGAGCTCGAGGACATCCTGCTCGAAGCCGATGTGGAGTACGACCTCATCGAAATCATCCTGCGCGAGCTCTACGAAAACGAAGTCTCGCGTGAACAGCTCGAATCGAAACTGCTGGCGACACTGGCATGGGCCGCATACGAAAAACCGGCATATGAAAAACCGTTCGTCGATCTTGTTATCGGCGTCAACGGTGCCGGCAAGACGACCACTATCGCCAAACTCGCAAAGCATTACCTCGACCGCGGCGAGCGGGTGCTCCTCGGCGCGTCCGATACCTTCCGTGCCGCCGCCATCGAACAGCTGACGCGCTGGGCGGATCGCCTCGGCGTCCCCATCGTCTCTTCGCGCCAGGGACACGATCCTTCCGCCGTCGCTTACGACGCGATCGAATCGGCCAAAGCCCGCGGATTCG
The DNA here is from genome assembly GCA_027083665.1 of Helicobacteraceae bacterium. GTDB lineage: Bacteria > Campylobacterota > Campylobacteria > Campylobacterales > Sulfurimonadaceae > Thiomicrolovo. The sequence continues at coordinate 544 of JALWNV010000068.1, read as the reverse complement.
AACATGTCATCATCGATACGGCCGGACGGCTGCACACGCAGACCAACCTCTCCGAAGAGCTCAAGAAAATCGTGCGTATCTGCAACAAGGCGCACGAAGGCGCACCGCACCGCAAGATTCTCATCATCGACGGTACACAGGGCAACTCCGCCATCGCCCAGGCCAAAGCGTTCAACGACATGATCGATGTCGACGGCATCATTATCACCAAGCTCGACGGCACAGCCAAAGGCGGATCCATCTTCTCCATCGCGTACGCCCTGCGTCTACCGATCTTCTATGTCGGGGTCGGCGAACAGCCCGAAGACCTCGTCGTCTTCGACAAATATCAGTTTGTCAGCGATTTTCTCGACCCGCTCTTTGAAATCGATGAGAATGCAGCAGATAAAAAGAAAATCGACTTTACCGATCTCAATGACGAACAGCGCAAAAAACTTGCCGACATCATGCGCGCCGACGGCTATGAGATGCTTTCGAAACATTTTGTCCGGAATATGGGTAACTGGAACGAATACCGCCTTCAGCCCAACGAAACGGGAAGTGC
>JALWNV010000067.1 GCA_027083665.1 Helicobacteraceae bacterium | reverse complement strand
GCTTCAGGAGTTCGGCCGGTTTGACGAATATACGCCGTTGCAGGTGAAAAAGGCGCTGACGGGAAAAGCGAAAGCGACGAAGGAGCAGGTGGCGTTTATGGTCAAACGTCTGTTGGGAATACAAAAAGAGATAAAACCGCTGGATATCACCGATGCGATCGCGGTGGCGATTACACACGCGCAGCGGGTGAAACTGCAAAAAAAGGAGCAACGATGATAGAATGGATCAAAACACAGCTGGCCGCATTCGACGACCCCTATTTTCTGCTGATTACCGCCCCGGTGATTTTCGGAGTGATCTATATCCTCACCAGTTTTTTCGGCGAGCGGGGATAGTTACCGTAGCAGGCCGGGTCGCCGCATCAGAAGGTCGGTTTCCTTGTCGAGGCGGCAGTCGCCGTACCCTTCGTCCCAGCCGTCTTGGTAGCGGGGGTTGTTTTTATAACGTTCGGTATCGTTTGTCTTGGGAATGAAGCTGTTCGATACCCGCTCTTTCGCGTTTTCGCATCCGGCTTCGTAGCCTTGCCGAAACGCTTCGGGTTTGCCCGAGAGCCATTGTTGCGTCGAGGTGCATCCGGCAAACCACAATACGGCGAAGAAAAGAGGGCTGATCGTTTTCATGGATTCTCCTGATTGCGGCTGAAAAGATTGCTCTCTTCAGCGGGTACGGTTTCATTGCATAGTACAATAGCACAGATTAAAAGCGGAGCGGGCGGATGCAGGTGGAATTTCTGGAAGTGAGTACTCCTTCGGACCTTGCGGTGTCGGCGGCACGGACCTGCTATTTTCCAAACGGGCTTGTCCGGCCTGAAACAAGCAGGGATTGGGAGCGCAAGGACGATCTGCTGCAGGGGATTTTCAAAGGCGGCCATCATACGACACTGATGCATACGCATGTGACGATGATGATTTCGGGGATGAGCCGCCACCTGATCTGGCGCCTGCTGCACGCGCATCCTTACTACAATTCCGAACAGGTTTCGCAGCGCTACGCGAAAATGAAGATCGAAAATTTCGTCTATCCGAAACACGGTGATGCGGCGCGCTGGGAGGCATTTTATCGGCGCTGTTTCGATGACTACGAGGCATTGATCGGGATTCTGTTGCCCGATGTCGAAGCGGTCGTACCGAAATTCCGCCGCAAAGACAGTCGCAAAAAAGCGCAGGAGATGGCCCGCTATGTCCTGCCCGGCGGAATGAGCGCGTATTTGTACCATACGGTCAACATCGTCACGCTGCTGCGCTATATCGCCGCGGCCAAAGCGATGCCCGAATGCCGGGAAGAGGCCCTGGAATTCGCCGATATCCTTTCAAACTATCTCGTCGGACTTGATCCGTCGATGGCGCCGCTGGTCGAACATGCGCGGCGGGCGCATCCTGTTTTCCCCGCTTTCGATATGGCGGGACTGAAACGGCGGGTCGGCGTACGCAGCGAGAAAGTGAAAGTCTACGATGTTGTCGGCGACGCGGCATTCGAGGTCAACGAAAATTATGCGGATGTGCTGCGCTATTCGCA
>JALWNV010000066.1 GCA_027083665.1 Helicobacteraceae bacterium | reverse complement strand
TCGCAAATCATCAATATATAAATTTATCATCTATCTACACCTCTATACTTTTAATCAAAGTATCATCCCCATAACAACTATCAGATGGATATCCAAATGGATTACAGATACATTGAACTCCATGGTGTTCATATTCAAGAGTATCATGGGTATGTCCAAATAGCCAATATTTCATAGTGCCTTCTCTCATATACCTATGACCATCAAAAGAAAAAAACATATTATTAATACCCAGAACAAAACCAACCTGAAAAAACAACTGACTATAATGGCATCAGAAATTCAAATAAAACTAAAAGAACTTACAGAAAAAATCTGGAAAAAGTACGGAGAAGATACATTTATAATTTCTGTTGGGGACAACATAGATAGAGGAGATTACAATCTAAAGACTATAGACTACTGTATAGAGTTGTATAATCAGGGAAGGTTTATTGAAGTGCAGAGCAATCACATGGATAAATTTGTCAGATGGCTAAAAGGAAACAGTGTCAGCATCAGCCACGGAATGCAAAAAACTGTTGAAGAGTTTCTATCCTTACCTGAGTTTGCCCGTAAAGAATACAGACAAAAGATTTTAGACTACTATTCTAAAGTCCCCTTGTATCTGATTATCAATAATAACGTTGTTGTAGCACATGCAGGAATTAAAGATGATATGATTGGAAAAACAGGTAAAAAAGTAAAAAGTTTTGTTCTGTACGGAGAGACCACAGGAAGATACACCCCGGAAGGTTTCCCTGAGCGGTTAGACTGGACTAAAAAAAGAAAGATAAAACCAGATTCACCAAAAATTGTGTATGGACATGTAGTTTTTGAAGAGCCATACATAAACAATAAATGCTATGGAATAGATACAGGGTGTGTTTTTGGAAATAAACTTACTGCGTACATTCCAGACCTTGAAACATTTGAATTTGTTAATGCTAAAAAGACTTACTATTCATTTCCAGCTTTATCATGGACTACAAAGAATTAAAGAAAGCAAAAATACTGTTCCATAAAGACAACCAAAATCTAAGTGTTAAAGATATAGAAAATCTACTAAATAGTACACAGTCTAACGATGAAAAATGGTTTTTCCGTGGGTGTAAACATATAATTGAAAGACACTATACAGAAGCAATTAAAAATTTACAACTTTCAAATACAAAAGATGCTACGCTTTTAATATTACTTTCAGCTTTAAAACTGGCGGATGGTTTTTTAGTGCAGGAGTACAATGAGGAACTATCAAATCAAAAAAACAAATCCTTCTCCATCCTTACTAAGTACAATATAAAGGTATATCTTCTTAAGCAAAACGAAAAAATATCTATAGATGAAAAAAGTATACTGTCGTTAATTTCTTCCGTATTTAACAGGTAAACCAGCTCTTTTCCAGGCTATTATACCACCTTCTAAGTTATACACTTTTTTAAATCCTAATTTTTCTAAGTATTTAGCAGCAACAAGGCTTCTATTACCACTTCTGCAGTATACAAAGACAGGATAATCTCTGTATTTTAATAGTTTATCA
>JALWNV010000065.1 GCA_027083665.1 Helicobacteraceae bacterium | reverse complement strand
CGATTCGCCAGTCGGCATACATGGGCGGCTTCAGTGTCGCTGGCGCCGCGGGTGCGGTAGTTGACATGGGCGACGTCGAAAGCGATTCCGGCCGCTTCGAGCAGAAAGAACAGTGCGCTCGAATCGACCCCGCCGGAAAAGGCGAGGAGGTTCCGGCCTTTTTTCAGTACCGGCAGCGTATCCGGGTCAAGCATATCCGGTGACGGTCGCAGTGAGCGTATCGCCCACGATATCGGTCACGATCGCACGGTACATGATGCCGAATGCGAGTTCCTCTTCGACCGTTTTGTCGTTGACGTAGATCTCTCCGTCGATTTCGGGCGCCCAGCGGATATCGCGGGCACTGAGCAGATATTCGTGCTCTTCGCTCGGCCCGTCGATGACGAGAACGATCTCGTTCCCGATCATTTTCTTCAGCGAAGCGAGTTTGGCGTTTTCGGCAATCGCCCCCAGCCGCTCCGCACGCTCCGCGATGGTTTCGGCATCGATCTTCTTTTCGCTTTCATACGCGGCGGTTCCTTCCTCGTCGGAGTAGGCGAAGACGTTGATACGGTCGAAGCCGAAAGATTCGGCGAAGTCGCACATCGCTTCGAACATCGCTTCCGTTTCGCCGGGATGGCCGACGATGAAACTGGTGCGGACGAAACTTTCCGGCAGCGCGCGCATCTGTTCGAGCAGTTTTACGGTCTGCGCCCGGCCGGCACCGCGGTTCATGAGGCGCAGCATCGTATCGTCGATATGCTGCACGGGCATATCGAAATAGTTGTGAAAGAGCGGTGACGCCGCGATCGTCTCGATGAGTTTCTTCGAAGTGGTCGTCGGGTAGAGATAGAGAATGCGGGCGCTTTTGACCCCCTCGACGAGCTCGATTCGCCTGACGAGGTGGATCAGACCGTCGCGGACATGTCGGTCCCACAGATACGAACTCGAATCCTGCGAGACGAAACTGAAATCGTAAAACCCCTGCGCCGCGAGCCCTTCGACTTCGGAGACGACGCTTTCGAGCGTACGCGAGTGCAGTTTGCCTTTGAACGAGGGGATGGCGCAGAACGAACAGGTCTGGTTGCACCCTTCGGAGAGTTTGACATAGGCGTGATAGGTCGATCCCGTTACGACGCGTTCGGCGCCGTCGATGAGGTAGACCTCTTCGCTGAAGCGGCTCTGTTTTTGTGCGAGCAGTTCATCGATCCGCTCGTAGTCGCCGACACCGGTGAAGATGTCGACTTCGCTGAGTTCCTGCGAGAGCTGCTCTTTGTAGCGTTCGCTCAGGCAGCCGGCCATGACCAGCAGTGAATCTTTTTTGCGGGCGGCGTCGAGACCGATCACGGTGTTGAGGGATTCCTCTTTCGCCGCGTCGATAAAGCCGCAGGTGTTGACGATGATGACATCGGCCTCTTCGCTTTCGTCGGTCAGTTCGAACGATTTGAGACGCCCCATCATCACTTCGGTGTCGACGAGATTCTTGGTGCATCCCAGAGAGACGATATGCAGTTTCTTGTTGCTCATTTTTTGCCTAATATAATATAATGATGCAATTATAGCGAAAGGGGCGGTGTGGTATACGATGTAGCGATTCTCGGTGCGGGGGCGTCGGGGCTGATGGCGGCGGCATGGCTGAACGCGAACAGCGACCTGCATGTCTGCGTGGTGGAGGGCAATGAAAATGCCGGTGCCAAGATCCGTATCAGCGGCGGAGGCAAATGCAATCTCACCAATGTCCGTGTTTCGCCGCGGCATTACCTCGGGGACGAGACCCTGGTGCGGCACGTACTCGAAGGTTTTGACGAAAAGGAACTGCTGTCGTGGGTACGGCGGCACGGCTGCCGTCCCGTCGTCCGGAAAGGGCGGTATTACTTCTGTCCGAACAGCGCACAGGAACTGATCGATATTTTGTTGCGTGTTTCAAAGCGAAGCCGTTTTTTCTACCGCGAGTCCATCCGCTCGGTCGGGAAAAACGGCAACCGGTTTTGTATCGAAACGTCGCACGGGAAACATGAAGCCGATCGGGTCATTGTCGCGACCGGCGGCGTCAGTTTCGCTTCCGTCGGCGCCACCGACATCGGCAGGCGTATCGCCGAAAGTTTCGGGATGGAAACGGTCCCGTTCCGCCCCGCTTTGGCGGGCTTGACGCTGCAAAAAGCGCAGTTTTGGATGAAAGCGCTCAGCGGAGTGAGCTTTCCGGTCCGCATCCGTGTCTCGGACCGAATGATCGAAGAAGATATGCTTTTCGCCCACAGGGGTATCAGCGGACCGGCGGTGCTGAGCGCGTCGCTGTATTGGGAAAAGGGGCCGATCGTCATCGATTTTCTCGGGGGCAGGAAGCTTGAAGCGATATTGAAGCGCGGCGGCAACCGGAAGCTGTCGACGGCGCTGCCGCTGCCGCGGCGTTTTGTCGGTGCGTTTTTGGAGCAGATCGGTCTTGCCGATGTGCCTTGTTCTTCTTTGAACGAGGCGCAGCGGAACGTGCTGGGACAGCTCTCGGACTATCGTTTCGCGCCGGCGGGGACTTTCGGTTTTTCCAGAGCCGAAGTCAGCAAGGGAGGCGTTGCGGCGAAAGAGCTGTCGGTGCCGTCGTGCGAAAGCCGGAAAGTCGAAGGACTCTATTTTGTCGGTGAAACGGTCGATGTCACCGGAGAACTCGGCGGCTATAATTTTCAGTGGGCTTTTGCGAGCGCGGTTGCCGCGTCCCGTGCCGTTATTGATAGGCAATAGTGCAAGAATGCAAAGATTTTCTTATGTTTTAAAGTTTAGTTAAAATCGTTGTGGGTATAATCGAACAAACGCTGCAAGGTTTGACAAGAACCGATAAAAAGGTAAAAAATGTTACGAAAATTGGTACTTCCTGCTGTTTTGGTGATGGGAATGAATGCAAGTGCGGACGACAGTTACTATAAAGACGCGAGAGGGCTTATCGGAATCGAACTCGGGTATGTGGCGACGCAGTATCAGGGCGATTCAGGAAAGCTCGACATCAACGATGAACCGATTGTCGACAGAAAGACGGTATCGAGTCCGTCGATCGGGATGAAGCTCGGTGCGGAGTCCGATCACTATCGGTTCTTTGTTGAAGGACGCGTGTGGCATACGAACGAATACAATACCGGGGCCTCTGCCGGAGCCGCACTGCAGTACCTGATCCCGATTGACGAGCGGTTCAATATCTATATGGGGGTCAATGTCGGGGCCGCTAACGCGCTCGACGCGCAATGGGATCCCTACGGCGGTGCCGATGCCGGTGTCAATCTGCATGTCAACAAGGATTTCGACGTCGAGATCGGAGGACGCTACAGTGCCGTCGATGTCAACAGCGACGACCTGGGCAAGATCAACTCGTTTTACGGCGCATACGTGACGGGTATTTTCAAATTCAGCGGCGACTACTGATTCGGCGCGGACCGGTGCAGCTGCCCCGCGGTCCATTCTCCCCCAAATATGATTCGAACCCCTTATCTCAGTGTCGACGGGATTGTTGAGCTGTACGGTCATGACGGCCGGTTTGAAGGCCTGGTCCTGATCGAGCGGAAAAACCCGCCGCACGGATGGGCGTTACCCGGCGGATTCGTCGATATCGGCGAGCGTGTCGAAGCGGCGCTGAAACGTGAAATGCTCGAGGAGATCACCCTCGAGGTCGAGATCGGGGGATTTTTGGGGCTCTATTCGGACCCGCATCGTGACCGCCGCTTTCATACGGTGACATCGGTCTTCGTCTGCCGTGCATACGGCCGGCCGAAAGCGGCGGACGACGCGAAAAAAGTGCATGTCGTTATGAAAGCGGAAGTGCTTTCAAAACCGTTGGTATTCGACCATCGCCGTATTCTGCGAGATTATCTGGAAGGAAAAACATGCGTTATCGACTGATGCTCCTGGTGCTGGCCGCCATGCCGCTGTCCGCAGACAAAGTCGCGGTACAGACATTGGCCTGCCAAACAAAGACGATGTTGCTGAAACTGCCCGAAGAAATCAAAACGGACTATGTGAAGCTCGGCCGGTACGCCGCCCGCCATGGCTGTGTCATTTTGTCTGAATCGGACAGGATTCAGGTGATCGACGCCGATCCGCTTGGATCGGAAAGTCTCTTTCTTCGTATCGTCATCGAACGAAACGGCGGAGAGTATTTTGTCCCGCGAAGAGCGGTTTTGATCGAGCAGCCCGGTCAGAAAAGCCGGTTCCGCTTCTAAAGGCCGTTTCGCCGCCGCATCTCCTGCCGCCGCTTTTGCAGCCAAAGGCGGTGGAGCGCTTTTTGCGTTTGCTGCGGTGAGCGCAGGGAACGGGCACGTTTTGTATGTGCGCCCGCGCGGTACATCTCTCCCGACCCCTCGAGCCGCTCGGGCGTGACGACCGCTTCCTCGTACTGTTTCGCCGTTTTGTCGTATACGAGTATTTCCCCGTTTTCGGTTTCGATCCAGTGCAGATATTCATCGCCTTTGAAAGTCCCGGTAAACGTGGATCCGTCGGGTTGGGTAAAGACGCGTTTGCGCTCGAATGCCGGTGCGGCGAAGAGTACGGATGCAAGCAGGATTGCCATCAGTAACGGTTTCATGGATTGACCACCTTGTTGGGATTGGTGACGACGGCCTGCATCATGCTGCCGGGGTCGGTGATATTGAAAACGGCAACGCCGCTTTTACTGCCGTCGTATCGGCGGCTTGATGGGTCGGTGTCATCGCCGAAACGGGTTTTGTTCCCGCGGTAATAGAGATTGCGGGCATCGCCGGTAAAGCGGGCATTGTCATCGAGTCCGGCATGGGAAGCTTCTTCGAGATCAACCCCTTTGTGCCCGGCATCAGCATTGACGGTATTCGACGCGCTTCCTTGATCGATCACTTCCTGATCGATGTGCCAGACGGCCAGGCCGCCTTGGTAGAAACCTTTGATGATGTTCAGCCCCGCGTCGTAGCCCGATGTGCTGCGGTTTTCGATCAGGAAACACTGTGATTTTCCGACGGGAAGCAGCGCGATATTGTAATCGGTTTCATCCGTGTCGGCGAGGACGATATCGGCATATGGAGTATTCGTGACAATGTCGGGTCTGATCCAACCGTTGCGGATTTTGCTCCAAGCGCTCATAGATACCGGCGTATTTCCGTACAGGTCGTTCAGACTTTCCTGCCCCCACATTCCCGAACCCATCAGGCCGAAATACCCGATTCCCGCACTTCGGGTCGAGGTGTCGTACAGATCGGGAAGATCGAAGATGGCGTGACCGAGTTCATGGGCGATGATACCGATGGTCGCGTCATGATCGTAGTGGATGCTGCGATCGGTATGCCGTTCGCCGAAGAGCGCATAATTCCCGCCCTTTCGGCAATCGGTCAGGGCGACTCCGTCGAGTACGGGCGCGTCGCCTCCGAGGGTGCAGGACTGATGTGCCCAGACGGCGGGGTGCTCTCCCCCCGAAAATGCGTCCTCGTATCCGGCGATGATGAACATCAGCAGCAGTTCGTCGGGCGTGAGGGCTCCGTTGCCGTCTTTGTCGTAGCGGCTGTAGTCGATATACGGATCCGCCAGCCGCAGCGCCGTTGCCAGATCGGGATGAATCGAGCTTCCGGCACCCGAGTCCGGATGGTTTTTGTCCAGCGATACGGTAATGATACCGTCGTGTGTCCCATCGTTTTCCTCGGCGGCCGCAAATCCGAAGCGGCCGTAGGAAATACTGCGGTAGTAGTGGTTGAGCTGATGGCGTTCGCTGCCGAAAATTTTCCTGCTCCATGCGGAGGCGCCGTTGCGAAAAGCGATATCGTTGTAGTTGACGCGGATCACAAGCATCGGACGTGTTTGCGGTTCGGAAAGTTTCGAGGGAACCGTACACCCGTAGTTCAGTTCGGGTGCCGGTTTTCCTGCGGATGAAGAGCTCCCCGTTTCGGAAGATGCGCTCTGCGAGGAGGAGCTGCTGCCCGGCAGAGAGGCGCTCCCCGGGCTTCCGTTGTTTTGGCAGCCTTGTATCAAAATCAAAAAAGAGATCAGAAAAAAAAGATAACGCATTGACAAACCTTCTTGTATTTCATCGGTGATTATAGTCAAAGTTCAACAATATTCGATAAACGGAGCGGGGGCAGACGTGGTGTTGACGGCCAGATCAGCTCCGATCTTTCCCCGCCCGTATTTTCAGGATAAAACAAAAAAATGTCGAAAAAATGGCGGCTCAGTAAGGAGTGGATATAATGGCGATTATTTTTCAAAGAGGCCAATCGATGCTGACATTTAGTGACCTGCTGCTCAAGCTGCAGCAATTTTGGAAAGAACAGGGCTGCAATATCGTGCAGCCTTACGATATTCCGGCGGGTGCCGGCACGTTTCACCCCGCGACGTTTCTGCGTTCACTCGACTCCACACCGTGGTCCGTCGCCTATGTCGCCCCAAGCCGCCGTCCCACGGACGGGCGCTACGGAGAAAATCCGAACCGTCTGGGGAGCTATTACCAGTTTCAGGTGCTTATCAAGCCCAGTCCGGACAATATTCAGGAGCTTTATCTCAAAAGTCTGGAGTATCTCGGCCTGAATCTCAAAGAGCACGACATCCGTTTCGTCGAGGACAACTGGGAGTCGCCAACGCTCGGCGCATGGGGGCTGGGCTGGGAAGTCTGGCTCAACGGTATGGAAGTGACACAGTTTACCTATTTTCAACAAGTCGGCGGGATCGCCTGCGATCCGGTCGCGGTCGAGATCACCTACGGGACGGAACGCCTGGCGATGTATCTGCAGGGGGTCGATACGGTCTTCGACATCGTTTGGAACGAAAACGGGTACGGCAAGACCCTTTATCGCGATATTCATAAAGAGGGTGAAATCGAGTTCTCGAAGTACAACTTCGAAGTCGCCGATACCGCCATGCTCTTCGCCGACTTCGAGGCGAAATCGGCCGAATGTATGCGTGCGCTCGAGGCGGGGCTGCCGCTTCCGGCGTACGATCTGTGCATGGCGGCGAGCCACACCTTCAATACTCTCGATGCGCGCAAAGCGATCTCGCAGACCGAGCGGGCAAACTACATTCTCAAAATCCGTGAACTCGCCAAAGGGTGCGCGGAACTCTACAAGGCCCAGGAAGCCGAACGCCTGGAGCGGGTGAAGGGGTGATCCCGCTTCGCTGCGCACGCTCTTCGCAGCCGTCAACATGAAACTGATCGGCCGGCTCGGGAAAATCATCTATGAAAAGG
>JALWNV010000064.1 GCA_027083665.1 Helicobacteraceae bacterium | reverse complement strand
CAGGAAATGCGCCAGGCGTTGCGCTCGACCCGTGAACTGCTGGCTTTCTGCGGCCTGGAGCAGACGGCGCTGGATGCCGATATCGAGCCGGACTTCGAGGATGTTGCGCAGCTTCCTGCCGTGCGTGACCCAGATTTCGCGTCTGGCCCGGATGGGGAAGCGCGAGAGCAGGGCGGTCTTGACCGTGCTCGGCTTGGCGTCGGCGATGGCGCGGTATCGCAGGTAGAGCCCCTGTCGTTTGAGTTCGGTCTGCAGGTCGCGAAGCGCCTGCGGCGATTCGATCTCCTGCAATCCGATAATGTCCGGATGGATATCCCTGATGACCCGCGCGATGTTTTTGAGCTTTTTGCGGTAATTCTTCACGTTCCATTTCCACCGGGTGTTGGGGATGTACTCGGCGTATTCGTTTCCGCTGCGCTGCAGGTCGAAAAGGTTCTCGACGTTGTAGGTGGCGATGCGTATGGTTCCTCCCGCGTGCAGTATCGCCAGCATGCCCAGCATCAGCCCCAGTGCCCTCAGCATGCGATGTCGCTGAGCCGAAGGAGGCTTTTGGTGTCGGGCTCGCGGCCCATCAGCTTGTAAAACAGCACCCGCATACTCTCGCTGCCGCCGCGTGCGAGGATGATGTCAAGGTAGTCACGGCCGAGCTTCGTATCGAACACGCCCTGGTCGACGATGGCGAAAAAGGCGTCGGCGCTGAGGACTTCCGCCCACTTGTAGCTGTAATACCCCGCCGCGTAGCCGCCGGCGAAGATATGGGCGAAGCCGTTTTGGAATTTGTTGTACGACGGCGGTTTGAGCAGGGTCGTGCGTTCGCGCACTTCGTCCAGGACCTGCTGCACGTCCGGCCGCATCATCGTATGGATACGGAAATCGAACAGCGCGAATTCCAGCTGGCGCAGCATCGCGGTGGCGGACTGAAAGTTCTTCGAACGGACCAGTTTGTCGATCATCCGGTCGCTGATGACCTCGCCGGTCTTGTAATGTCTGGCGAAGAGGCGCAGCACCTGCGGTTCGTAGGCGAAGTTCTCCAGAAACTGCGACGGGAACTCTACCGCGTCCCACTCCACGCCGTTGACGCCGCTGACGCCGTTTTCATCGACGGTGCTGAGCAGATGGTGCACGGCGTGGCCCGTTTCGTGAAAGAGCGTGACGACATCGTCGTGGCGCAGCAGGGAGGGCGACTCGTCGGAAGAGGGCGGGAAATTGCAGACGATGAAGGCGGAGGCCAGCTGCTCGATGCCCGCTTCGTCGGTGCAGTGGCTCTGCCAGTTGTGCATCCACGCTCCCCCGCGTTTGCTCGGCCGCGCTTCGAGGTCGAGGTAGAGGCGGGCGCGCAGGGTGTCGTCGACGTAGAGGTCGTAGGCTGTCGCTTTTTCGTGCCACAGTTGAAGATCGGGCACGGGCCGCAGACTGACGCCGAACAGCCGGTGCAGAAACTCGAACAGCCCTTCGACGACGGAGTTCTGTTCGAAGTAGGGGCGGTACGCTTCTTCGTCGATGTCGTAGCGGGCTTTTTTCA
>JALWNV010000063.1 GCA_027083665.1 Helicobacteraceae bacterium | reverse complement strand
CAAGTACCGTCGATTTTGATTTTATGCATCTCCTGATCGCCGCCTTCGATGCGGTGTTCGCGGTTGATCAGTGCGGCGATGAACGCGCTGAGGACCAGTTCGGAACACGCCTGCTGCTTTGCGGGGGCGTCGGCGACTTTCGCCTCCATCATATTCGCGATCTTACGGGCTTCGTCGACGGTGACGCCTTTGACCATTTCGGTGAAGACAGAACCGAGGATCACGGTATCCTGGCAGCCGTTGGTCGCGAAGGAGATATCGACGATGTCGTCTCCGTCCGTCGCCAGATACAAGATGACATATTCGCCGCTGTGTTCGTCGTAGCCGATGCCCACACCGCTGGGATTGTCCAGTTTGCCGTAATTTTTCGGATTCATCATATGTTCGATGATCTCCTGCGTCAGTTCGATACCGCCTTCGGTCTGTTCCATTGCTTCTCTCCTGGACGGGGCCGTGCCGGGAGATTCCAATGTCGAACCCTCGCGCCCCGAAGTTGTGCTATTATTCTACCAGTAAATGATTAAGGATATATGCTGAGCCGAAGAAAGAAGAGCCACGACAACGGATTTACCGAAGCGGATTTCCTGGTCACGACAGCGGAGGAGATGCGGCGGCGCGGTTGGGATCGGCTCGATGTGATCCTTGTCAGCGGCGACGCCTATATCGATTCGCCGTTTATCGGCGTATCAATGGTGGGGCGGATCCTCGAACGCGAAGGCTACCGTGTCGGCATGATCGGGCAGCCTGATACCCGGAGTGACAGTGATATCGGCCGGTTGGGCGAGCCGCGGCTATTTTGGGGCGTCAGCGGCGGCAGTGTCGACTCGATGGTGAGCAACTATACCGCGACGAAAAAATTCCGAAACAGTGATGATTACACTCCCGGCGGGCGGAACAACAAGCGGCCGGACCGTGCGACACTGGTGTACTGCAACCTGATCCGGCGCTATTTCAAAAATACGGTTCCCATCGTCCTCGGCGGGATCGAGGCGAGCTTGCGGCGTATTACCCATTACGACTACTGGAGCAACAAGCTTCGCAAACCCATTCTTTTCGACTCCAAAGCGGATTATCTTGTCTACGGCATGGGCGAGATTCCGTTGGTGGACCTGACCAAGGCGATCGAGAGAGGCGAGGACCCGCGCGGTATCCGCGGTATCTGCTATATCTCCAAAGAGCCGAAGCCCGAATATATTCAATTGCCCTCGCACGCGGAGTGCCTTGAGGACAAAGAACGCTACATCGACATGTTCGACGCTTTTTACGACAACAACGATCCCATTTCGGCCAAAGGGTTGTGCGAGGAGGTGGACGGCCGCTATCTCATTCAGAATCCGCCGGGAGACTATCTCGACGAGGCGGAGATGGATGCGCTGTCGGCACTGCCTTTTACCCGTGAACTGCATCCGTACCATCGAAAAGAGGGCGAAGTGAAATGCCTCGAGACGATCAAGTTCTCCATCATGACACACCAGGGATGCTGGGGCGAATGCAATTTCTGCGCGATCGGCGTGCATCAGGGACGCACCATCCGT
>JALWNV010000062.1:20088-25733 GCA_027083665.1 Helicobacteraceae bacterium | reverse complement strand
TCTCAAAACACACTTCTTTTTCTATCTTTTTATATTAAATATAATATCAAATTTTTCTTTAAAAAACAAAAAAAATCACTTTTCGGTCACCCAGAGATAGAGTTCGCAACTCTTAGGATCCAGCCAAAGGTCCCGCGTGAGCGTATCGGTGATACGCGAGGTACTTTTCGCCTGTAAACGCTTATCGAACGTACCGCCCATGATATCGTGACGGAGGATTTTCATCAGCCGATGCTGCGAATCCATCTGAAGGCGGCGGCGTTTTGCAAGATCGGCCTTCGCCAGTGCTTCCGCTGCCCGCTTCTGACGCTCGAAATCGCTACCGGGCTCTTTTTCGGCGATGCCGACGGCACCGGGCTTTCCGAGATAGTCGGGTCGAAAAAACCAAACCGGCCTGCCGAGGTACAGCGGGTACCTGGTGCGAACCGTACCGGTCACCGCCGGCGGATAGCAGCGGCTTTTTTTCAACACCGCCGGATCGAACGCCTCGGTCTCGAGCGGCGGAAGCCCGGTCGAACCGGCGGAGGTCACGGCGGTCGGATCGGGTGTTTCGACAAGCAGATAGAGCCGGCCGCGGCGATCGATATAGCCGTCGACCTGCCGGCTTTGATGCAGCAGCAGCTGCGATACCTCGGTGATCTCCCGCCGCATCCGGCGATCGAGCGCCGCCCTATCGGCTTTGAGTTTCGAGGTATAGGCCGCGGAGATGACGACCGCGATTTTATGCGCAAGCTTGTCTCTGGCATCGGCAAGGGCGGTATCGCGCTGCATATAAACCCCCTGGAAATTGCGCGGAGCCGAGCCGACGGCACGCAGAACCCCCGGGGCGTCCGGATGCGCCACCCATGCCGGCATCGCGGTATCCGCCGCTTCCTTCTTCGCAGATGAGGGTTGGGGAACTCCGCTGCAGCCGCCGAACAAAAACGCCAAAACAGCGACATAGACTATCGGGAAAAAAGCCAATTTCATGGTACCACTCCTAAAATACGAGATTGACATAACCGTAGGGACCGTACCAGACATCGTAACGCTGCATCTCGAGCCTGAGTTCGTCGTCGCCGACACTGCCCCCCGAATCGCTCTGGCCCACCCCTGTATAGGTTCCTCGTGCTTTGACTCCGACTTCGACGGAATAGCCCAGCCCTTTGATCGACCGAAAACGCTGCTGCCAGAGGTAGCCTGCCTGCAGCTGAGCGTCGAGAAGAAGCGAAAACGTATTGTCGGTACGGATTTTTTTGCCCGAAACCGTCTCGACATGCTGTTTGAAATCGCCCGAAAGGGTATAGACGCTAAGGCCGCCGCCGATGAACCCCTGAAAGAAAAACGTACTGTAATCAGCCTCGTAACGGCGGGCGTAGGCGGCGGTATCGTAGCCGATACGTGCAGTATAGTTGTCCATACGGAAGGCTTTGTCCAGCCCGTAATAGGCAATGGACTTTCCGCTGTCGGAAAAACCGACGGCCGAAGGCGTCTTGTACGTACTGAAATCGGCACCCCAGTACATACCTTTTTCCATCATGAACAGCAGCGAATAGCGGTTGACGGTCGAGGCGAACTCCTCTTTCGTTCCGTCAGGCGTCACGGGAGTGCCCCCGTTTTGTTTGTCGATAAAGGTGGCGACTCCGTTGACCTCGCCTTTGGTGAACGCCAGGCGCAGGGAAATCGACCCGGGTATCAGTGCATCGAAATCGACGAGAAACTGCAGTATCTCGCTCGCACGCTTGGTCAGTTCACCGGCCTTTTCCGCTTCGTTTTTCATATAGCTCAGTGCCAGTCTCGTACGATAGATACGCCCTTGAAAATAGAGCATCTTATAGAGGCTGTTAGAGATCTCGTAATCGGTATCGGCATAAACGGTACTGCCTTTTTCGACCGAAGATCCGGCACTCCACCCCAGATATGCCGTCCCGACGCCGCCCATGAAGTCGGCGACATTTTCTCCGGCCGTTTCATGATACTGCGCCGTTTTGATACCGTTTTTCTCTACGGTCAAATGCACCCGGCGGTCATGCGTACTGTCTTTGGCGTAGATATAGAGCCGGTTTCCGGCAAGATAGATCTGCGGCGAAAAGCCGACATTGCGCGTCTCGCTGTCGTACAGCCATGCACTTTGTGCCCGGCCGCTTTCGAAATCGACTTCGGCGCCTACCAGCCCTTTGTCGAAAACGTTCACCAAATTGTATGCAACGACATAGACCGTCTTCCCGTCGGCGGGACAGAGTGCGAGGACATCGTCCTTGTCACTGTGTTCGGCAAGGACGATCGTCGAATGCAGCCACCGCTTCAGGTTCGTCACCCATACGCCACGGCTCTTCGCATCGATCACTGCAGCGCCGAGGATACCGTCGGGGTTGTTCTCGATCCGCGCGGACTCGATCTGCGCCCCTTCGTAAAGCGGAAGAAGCCGCCGGTGGTTGCGGTACACTCCCGTATCGCTTATCTGAACGATATCCCCTTCACGTGTCACGGCGGTTGCCGCCGCGCCCTCTATATGCGGTGGAACCGGATACGAACGCAGCCGGTCATCGTACAACTCCCAAACACTCGTTTGTCCCCTGCCCGTGTCGTAACCGTGTTTCACAAGCAAAAAACTCCGCTCTTTGTAGCGGTTACGGGCAACGACACTCACATCGTCAGAAGCGGAAAAGCTTCGCATAATGCGACCGGCGGCGTCGACGAGCACGCTGTAGCAGCAGTGGTCCGAACAGTTCTTTCGGCATTTCGTCCGCACCGACAGATCGGGAATCCCCAGCAAATCGTAATACGCATCCTTGCTCATCCCCCCCTCTTCCAGCGGCGAAACGGAGTACTCCGAAGCCGAATCGATCCCCCCGCTCTGCGAAGCCATCCCCTCGGTGAATAGAAAAAGGACGAGAACAAGGGCACGAAAGCGTTGTTTTCCCATGTACAGTTCCTCTACTGAAATAGTGTCAATGAAAACAGTACAGAAAATATCTTTAGGTTCCACTTGCCCCAACGGTTTCCCCAAGTCGGCTTTGGCTATAATCTCTTTTATGAAACCTGACTATATTCCCGCCGCACGGACGGTACTTGAGATCGAAGCGCAAACACTGCATCACGCCGCACGGCAGCTTGACGAAAGCATCAATCTCGCCGTATCGCTTATCCTAGGCATCCGCGGAAAACTGATCGTCACGGGCGTCGGCAAATCGGGGCTCATCGGCGCCAAAATCGCCGCGACGTTTGCCTCAACAGGCACACCGAGCTTTTTTCTGCATCCCACCGAAGCGCTGCACGGGGATCTGGGCATGATCGGCGGGGACGATGCGGTGCTTGCCATCAGCTACAGCGGCGAGAGCGAAGAACTCAGCTCCATTTTGCCGCATATCAAACGTTTCGATATTCCGCTCATCGGTCTCACCCGCTCGAAGCAATCGACGCTCGGGCGCTACAGCGACGTGCACATTCCCGTCCGGATCGAACGTGAAGCCTGCCCGCTGGGGATCGCACCGACGAGCTCCACAACCCTGACGCTGGCGATGGGTGACGCACTGGCCGTCTGCCTGATGGAAGCACGCGATTTCAAAAAGGAGGACTTCGCATCGTTTCATCCCGGCGGCAGCCTCGGCAGACAGCTCTTTGTCAAAGTCGGCGATCTCATGCGCCGCGACAACCTCCCCGTCATCCCCGAGACCACCCCGCTCAAAGACGCCGTCGTAACGATGAGCGAAGGACGTTTGGGCGCGGTCATGCTCACCGACGACGCAGGCGCACTCAGCGGGCTGCTGACCGACGGCGACCTGCGGCGTGCGCTCATGAGCGGCGATTTTTCGATCGACGCCCCCGCCTCGGGCTATGCCACCGCCCGCCCCAAAACCGTCAGCGAAAGCGGCATGCTCGCCAGCGACGCGCTTGTGCTGATGGAAGAGAACAAGATCCAGCTGCTTGTCGTCACCGACGAGCGGCGGCATATCCTCGGCGTGCTTCACCTGCACGACCTGGTCGAAAAAGGAATCGCCTGATGCGCCTGAACAAATACATCTCCCACCACTCCACCTATTCGCGCCGCGAGGCCGACCGCGCCATCCAGGACGGCTATGTCCGCGTCAACGGCGAGATCGAAACCAATCCCGCCGTCCGGGTCGAACCGGGACGTGACGAGGTCTATATCAGCGGCAAAAAAGTCGTCCCCGACGACCAGATCACGGTCATCGTCTACAACAAGCCCCGCGGCGAGCTCGTTACCAAGCACGACCCGCGGGGACGGCGCATCATCTACGATACGCTCGATAAAAAGTTCCGGCATTTCATTCCCGTCGGACGGCTGGACTTCGCGACCGAGGGGCTGCTGCTGCTCACCGACAGCCCGAAAGTCGCCTCGGTACTGATGCACTCAAAACTCGAACGCATCTACAAGGTCAAGATCAAAGGGCCCGTCACCGAAGCGACTATTCCACACTCAAGATCGCCATCGGCGAAGGCAAAAATCGCGAAATCCGCCGTTTTTTCGCCCATTTCGGGGCCGAGGTCGTCGACCTCAAGCGCCTGGCCTACGGCGGCATCGAACTCAACAACCTGCCCACGGGCAAAAGCCGCTATCTCACCCGTGCCGAGTACAGCAATCTGCGCGAATTTATCAAAGAAGAGGAGAAACGTTCATGAAAACGATCACGATCGAGACCCGGAGCAAAACCGAGATTACCGACATTACCGAAGAAGTGACGGAAACCGTCATCACTTCCGGCATCAAAGACGGGATCTGCGTCGTCTTTACCCCGCACACGACCGCCGCCATTCTCATTTCCGAAAACGTCGATCCCCGGCTGCAGCGCGACCTGCTCGGTTCGCTGGCACGCATCGCGCCCGACAACGTGCGCTACGCCCACGGCGGCGGCAACGCCGCCGCGCATATCAAATCCGCCCGCAGCGGCGTGAGCGTCAGCATCCCCGTTGCGGACGGACAGCCGATGCTCGGGCAATGGCAGGGGGTGCTTTTCGCCGAGTTCGACGGACCGCGCGAGACGCGTAAAGTCCATATCAAAGTGATCGCAGGCTAAGCCGACGTGGCCGACTTCACCGCCTTGCTGCGTCCTGCGACGTTCGACGATCTGCTGGGGCAGCCGCACCTCGCCTCGCCCGGTGCCCCGCTGCGCACGCTGTGCGAGAAAAACGCCCTCGGGCACAGCTTCTTCTTCGGTCCTCCCGGGACGGGAAAGACCTCGCTTGCGCGCATCATCGCCGCGGTTATGGATCTGCCTTTTTACGAGTTCAACGCCACTTCGCTCAAAATAGAGCAGCTGCGCAAAATTTTCGATCAGTACCGAAACGCCCTTGCCCGTCCGCTGCTCTTTATCGACGAGGTCCACCGGCTGGCAAAAAACCAGCAGGAGGTCCTGCTGCCGGTGATGGAAAACAATCAGATCCTCGTCATCGGTGCCTCGACCGAGAATCCTTTTTTCTCGCTCACCGCCGCCATGCGCTCGCGCTCGATGCTCTTCGAACTGTACGCCGTCGACGAAGCATCGATGCACGCGATCCTCGACAAAGCGCTCGCTCACGCCTCTTTGACGATCGACGATGATGCCCGTGAGTACCTCGTGCGTACCAGCGGCGGCGATGCCCGGGCGATGCTCAAGCTCCTCGAATTCACCGCCGCGCTCGACACGCACATCACCCATGAGCAG
>JALWNV010000062.1:1014-20078 GCA_027083665.1 Helicobacteraceae bacterium | reverse complement strand
GCGCAGAGCCGCGGCAGCGCGGAAGCGACCGAACACTACGACCTTGCCAGCGCACTCATCAAATCTATCCGCGGCTCCGATCCCGACGCGGCGATCTACTACCTCGCCCGCCTCGTCGAAGGCGGAGAACCGCCCGAGTTCATCGCCCGCCGCCTCGTTATTCTCGCCGGCGAAGATATCGGCAACGCCAACCCGCAGGCATTGACACTGTGCACCTCCGCCATGACCGGCGTCAAAAATATCGGCTACCCCGAAGCACGTATTATCCTCGCACAGGCGGTCATCTACCTCTGCGCCTCACCGAAATCCAACAGTGCCTACCGGGCGATCAACGCGGCGCAAAAGGCGATAAAAAACGGTCTACTGCTCGATCCGCCGGAGACGATCAGACAGTTCAACAAAAATTACCTCTACCCTCACGACTTCGGCGGCTGGGTCGAACAGGTGTATCTGACCGAGCCGCTGCATTTCGTCGACTTCAAACCGATCGGCTATGAACGGAAAATGGGCGAATGGCTCGAAAAAATCAGACTCAAGCCGTCCATAACGCCTGCGGAGAGAAAGTGAACACGGCGGCGCACACCTTAAACCAACAATAATTTTCCCCGCCAAAAATCCTGCCGCGAAGCAACCCTAAGCAATCCGTTCTATAATACGGAAAAATTTACCTCAAAAGGTATACTTATGAAAACCATTATGAAAAAGACGCTGCCGCTGTCGATGATCGTCGGCCTGCGCTTCTTCGGGCTCTTCATCGTTCTCTCCGTTTTGTCGCAGTACGCGCTGGAACTGCCCGGCGGTACCCCGTTTCTCGCCGGGGTGGCATTGGGCGGCTACGCTCTGACGCAGGCATTTTTGCAAGTTCCTTTCGGTGTCCTGAGCGACCGGATCGGACGCAAAAAGACCATCCTCATCGGCTTGCTGATCTTCGCTGCCGGCTCCGTGATCGCCGCGATGGCGGACAATATCTATACGCTGCTGCTCGGGCGTTTCCTGCAGGGCGCCGGCGCCATCGGCTCCGTCGTTACCGCAATGATCGCCGATCAGGTCCGCGAAGACGAACGCGCCCATGCCATGGCGGTCATGGGCATGGTCATCGCCATGAGTTTCGCCGCATCCATGATCATCGGCCCCGTCGTCGCCGGGGTCTGGTCGGTCTCTTCCCTGTTCTGGCTGACGGCGGTGCTCTCCATCACCGCGCTTGTCATCCTTTTCACCGCCGTACCGGAACCGCCGCAGATCGTGCACCACTACAGCGAAGACGAAGCCCAGATCAAACATGTCTTCAAAGACAAAGAGCTCGTGCGGATGTATATCACCTTCCTCTTTCACAGCTCGACCATGGCCATCGCCTTTTTCATGATCCCCATCATCATGAAGCAGCAGTTTTCCATGCCCGAAACCGAGTTCTGGAAAGTCTACCTTCCCGCTGTCGTCTTCGGAATCGTCGCGATGGGACCTGCCGCGGTCTTCGGGGAGAAATACGCAAAAGGCAAACAGGTCTTTCTGATCTCCATCGGCTTTATCATCGCCTCGTTCGCGCTCATGGGGTTCACCTCGTCATTCTGGGCATTCGCCGTCGGCGCGACATTCTTCTTCATCGGCTTCAACATGTTCGAACCGCTGCTGCAGAGCTTTGTCAGCAAGTTCGCCAAAGTGCATCAAAAAGGGGCCGCGCTCGGGGTGGCGAACACCTTCGCCTACGTCGGGATCTTTCTCGGCGGTGCCGTCGGCGGTGCGCTGTATCAGCACTTTTCCAAAGAAGGCGTCGCTATTTTCGTGATGCTCGCGTCCGTGGTATGGTTTTTCTGGATCCTCGGCATGCGCAACCCCGGGCTGCGCGCGAACCTCTTTCTCGATTTCGACGACTACGACAAAGGCAAAATCGCACAGCTCAAAGGGATGGAAGGCATCGCCGACTTCTATATCAACGAAACCGAAAAGCTCATCATTATCAAATACGATTCGGAAGTGCTCGACGAAGAGACCCTCAAAGCCAAAATGCGCAAGCAAAGCTGACCCCTCGCTTCTCCTCTTTTCCCCTCCCACACAGGGAGGATGGGGTACAATACTTCCACCGAACATCGAACTTTTCCAAGGAATCCGCCATGCCGACAAGACGACTCTGCGCCGCCTTGCTGCTTGTATCCGCCCCGCTGTTCGCCGCAGAAGAGCAGATGAGCTTCCGGGCGATGCCGACTCTCAGCTCCAACCCCACCGCCGGAACGGGTGCAGGGGCGACGGCGATGCTGATCTACAAAACGGATGAGCGTTCTTCTCCCTCCCAGGCGATACTGACGGGGCAATACACCGATACCCGCAGCTACAACCTTTTTGCCGTCAATAAAATGTTCTTCGGCGAAGACCGTTTCCAGTCCAATACCCTCGCCGGAGGACTCTTCAACAACAGTATGATCGATTTCGGCGAAGACATCCCCGTGACCCCGCCCGCGGAGGTGGGTACCGAGGCCCGGTTCGACGTCACGATCGCCGTCGCGGCGCAGCAGCTGCTTTATCGTATCGCGAAGCATCTGTACGCCGGCGGACAGCTTTTTTATATTGACCAGCGGTTCAGCGCCCGGAACGATGCGGGGAGGCTTTTTCTCGCCGCCAACGGCATCGAAGATTCGGCACGCGGAGGGATCGGGGCGACACTTTCATACGATACGCGGTCGAAATCGGAAAAGTTCTTTCCGCGCCGTTCGCAGCTGGTCAGTCTCATCGCCAACGATTTTCCCCAAGCGTGGGGTTCGAAGGAACACTTCTACAACATTCTGCTCAACGCCAGGGACTACCGCAGAGGCTTCAGGTCCGGCGACGTCCTCGCCACCCAGTTCTATGCACAGTACAGCAGCGAAAACACCCCCGACGGAGCGCTTGCGGCCCTGGGAGCGCGCAATGTCCTGCGCGGTTTCGTCATCGGACAGTACAAAGCGCGTAACATGATCGCCGCCCAGACCGAATACCGGTACCGGATCAGCGGGACCGATTTCCGCCTGAGTGCGTTCGGCGGCTACGCCAACCTCAGCGGCGGCTCCAAAGGCACGAGCGACACCGCCAACCGCGCCCGGGATAACGGAGATTACTACAGCGGGGGTGCGGGGGTTCACTACATCCTGCAAAAAGAGCAGAACGTGGACTACCGTGTCAATTTTGCCGTCACCAACACGAACGATTACGCCGTGTATGCCAACATCAACCAGGCGTTCTAATAAAGCCGCTCCAGCATCATCTGGATGGAAACACGGCCGTTGTATTCGTTTTTCGCCAGGGTATAACTGCACGTTAGTTTTCCGTTAGCCGGGGCCTTCATCCGCCTGCGAAACGCCAGCAGATCGAACGTTTCACGCTCGTGCGGGTACAAACGCAGGCTCACTTTGGAGTGATCGCCGTCACTGCCGAGATAACGCACACCGACCACCTCCGCCTCTCTTGCCAAAAAGCGCGGGCGCGGATTGCCTTCGCCGTAGGGCTCGAAACGCTCCAGGATTTCGAGCAACTCGAAATCGACGCTGCCCGCCTCCAGGCGGCCGACAATCTCCTCGGTTGGCAGAAAATCTTCGGCATCCAGTTTGGCGGCCTCTTCGTTGATACCGTTTTTAAACCGGCCGATATCCTCTCTCGACAATGCCAACCCTGCCGCCATCTTGTGTCCGCCGAACTTCTGCAGCAGCGGTGCCTGCGAAGCGATCAGATCGTAGATACTGATGTTGCCGATCGACCGGGCACTGCCTTTGGCGCGCTCACCGTCGATGCTCAGCACGATCGCCGGGCGCTCGAACCGCTGCACGAGCCGGGAGGCGACAATCCCCACCACGCCTTCATGCCAGCCTTCACCGGCGACGACAATGATCCGGTCGGCCGGATCGACCTGCGAGACGGCCGCTTCGGTCGTCTCGGCCTCGATCGCTTTACGAAACGAGTTGAGCTGCGTCAACCGTTCGAACTGCCGGTAGGCCGCCGTTTCGTCTTCGGCGGTGAGAAATTCCAGCGCGATCGCCGCGTCTTCGAGACGTCCCGCCGCATTGAGGCGCGGGGCAATCTGAAAGGCGATATCGTCGGCACCGAGTTTCGTTGTATCGAGTGCTTCGCGGATAATTACCGACGCCGGGCGCTTCGAGCGCGACATCTGCCGAAGTCCCGCCTGCACGATCGCACGGTTGATCCCCGTCAGCGGCATCACGTCGGCGATCACCGCCAGGGCCAGCAGTTCGAGAAACTGCCTCATGTCCACGGAAAGTCCCAGTTCCCTTTTGACCAGCGCCAGCAGCAGCCACGCCACCTGTGCTCCGCAGATCTCGGGAAACGGATAGCGGTCGTCTTCGCGTTTCGGATCGAAGACGGCATAGGCATCGGGCAGGAAATCCGACGGAGTATGATGGTCGGTGATGATCAGGTCGATCCCTCGCGCTTTGCACACTTCGGCCGCTTCAAAGGCGTTAATGCCGTTGTCGACGGTAAAAACGACATCGGCCTCGATACGATCGAGCACTCCGGGCGACACGCCGTAGCCGTCGGTAAAGCGGTTGGGGATGACGACCTGAAGCGGGTAGGGAATCTGACGGAAAAAGAGCACGCTCAGCGCGGTCGCGGTCACGCCGTCGACGTCATAATCGCCCACCAGGGCGATCCGTTCGCCGCCGCGGACCGCATCGGCGATCCGGCGGGCGGCTTTTTCGGCGTGGAGCAGTTGCGAAGGATGGGGAATGTCGGAAAGCGAAAGAAACCCGGAGGTGAAACGGGCCTCGAGCAGACGCTGCAGCGCGGCCTTGTCGACGAGCGGAACCTCAGGAATGTTTGGCATGCTCGAGGCTTGCTTTGACGAAGGCGAGGATGGAGGGATTCGGCGTCTGAAGCCGTGAGGTGAACTCGGGGTGAAACTGCACCCCGAGGAACCACGGATGTTCGGGGATTTCCACGGCTTCGATCAGGCCGTTGGATTCGCCGGTGACAACCATCCCCGCCGCTTCGAGTTCCTTGCGGTACGTCGGGTTGGCTTCGTAGCGGTGGCGGTGACGCTCGAAGATCGTCTTCTGCCCGTACGCCTGCCGCAGCAGCGAGCCCTCTTTGGTATCGCAGGGGTATTCGCCCAGACGCAGTGTCCCGCCCATCGGCGAGGTATGGGTACGCAGTTCCGTTTCGCCGGACTGGTTGATGAAAGCATCGATCAGATAGATCATCGGATGCGTCGTCTCCTCGTCGAACTCGACGGAGTTGGCGTCATCGTAGCCCAGAACGTTGCGGGCGTATTCGACCAGTGAAAGCTGCATCCCGAGGCAGATACCGAGGTACGGGACCTTGTTGACCCGGGCGTATTCGATCGCCTGAATCTTGCCCTCGACACCGCGCGAACCGAAACCGCCGGCAACCAGCACCGAATCGCAGTCCTGCAGCAGCGCTTCCGCCCCGCGCTCTTCGATCTCCTCGCTGTCGACCCAGCAGAATTCGACCTTCGTGTCCAGATGGGCTCCCGAATGGATCAGCGCCTCGATCAGCGATTTGTAGGACTCTTTGAGCTCGAGATACTTTCCGACGAAACCGACTGTGACCCGCTTTTGCGGCGAAACGATCTTCTTGACCAGCGCGTCCCATTCGGACATATCCGGATCGAGCTCGCCGAGGCCGAGCTCTTTGGCGATGGGCGCAAGAATGTTCTGCTGCATGAAACTGATGGGAACCGCGTAGATACTTGCCGCATCGAGTGCTTCGATCACGCTGTCTTGCGATACGTCACAGGAGAACGCCAGCTTTTTTTTGAACGTTTTCGGCAGCGGCTGTTCGCTGCGCGCAATGATCATCTGCGGTGTGATCCCGATACGGCGCAGTTCCTGCACCGAGTGCTGCGTCGGCTTGCTTTTGTGTTCGCCGGCGGCTTTGATATAGGGGATGAGAGTGACGTGGATGAAGAACGTTCCCGCCACCTCCTCGTCGTGCTTCATCTGGCGCACGGCCTCGAGAAAGGGCTGCCCCTCGATGTCACCGACGGTCCCGCCGAGCTCGACGACGAGGATGTCGTGCCCCTCCCCCGCTTTTTTGATGCGGTCGACGATCTCGCCGACGATATGCGGAATGACCTGGATCGTCTGCCCGAGGTAGCCGCCGGAGCGTTCGCGCTCGATCACGGAGCTGTAGACCTGTCCGGTCGTGAAATTGCTGGTCTTGAGAAACGAAGTATCGAGAAAACGCTCGTAGTTTCCGATGTCAAGGTCCGTCTCCGCCCCGTCTTTGGTGACGAAAACCTCCCCGTGCTCGAGCGGACTCATGGTCCCGGGGTCGACGTTGATATAAGGGTCGATCTTGAGCATACCGACCTGCTTGCCGGAATGTTTGAGCAGCGCTCCGATGCTTGCCGCCGTCACACCTTTGCCCAAAGAACTGAGTACCCCGCCCGTTACAAAAATATACTTCGTCATCACCGTCCCCGTCATCGTATGGTTTGCGCAATTATATCGGGCAAACGCTTATCGGCGTATGAGATTGACACTCCGGCCGGCACGTTGGGTATACTTTCAGAAAAAGTTGTCTCGCCATGGAAAATACGCTCCTGTACGCCGTCGCGGCACTGGCCATCTCCGTTGTGCTGAACCTGCTGCTCAAACGGCTGGGGATCTCGCAGGTCATCGGCTATATCTTTACGGGAACGATCATCGTCTATGCCTTCGATCTGCGCCATTTCAACGATTCGCACCTGCTCGAACAGATCGCCGAGTTCGGAATCGTCTTTTTGATGTTTACTATCGGTCTCGAACTCTCTCTGCCGCGGCTGGGGGCGTTGAAAAAGATCGTCTTTCTCAACGGCGCAATGCAGGTCGCATTTACCGCTGCCGCCGTTTTCGGGCTGGCCTACGGCCTGTTCGGCGTGCCGCTGACCTCATCGATTATCATCGCCAGCGCTTTCGCCCTCTCTTCGACCGCCGTCGTACTCAGCTACCTCAAAACGTCCAAAGAGATCTATCTGCCCTACGGCCAACGTTCGATGGGCATTCTGATCTTTCAGGATATCGCGGTCATCCCGATTCTGCTGCTGATCGGATTTCTCTCCAGCGACGGGGGCGACTGGTCGAAAACGCTGCTGCATACTCTTGAAAGCGCCGCGTTCATCATGGTACTGCTGTTTTTCATCGGGCGGCCGCTCATGACATGGCTGCTGCATTTCGCCGCCGAGAGTGCGGAGGAGGAGCTTTTCCTCGGTTCGGTCCTCGTCATCGCCGTCGGAGCGTCGCTGCTGGCGGACTTTCT
Source organism: Helicobacteraceae bacterium (assembly GCA_027083665.1). GTDB lineage: Bacteria > Campylobacterota > Campylobacteria > Campylobacterales > Sulfurimonadaceae > Thiomicrolovo. Next base: position 12,839 of record JALWNV010000062.1, on the reverse strand, counting down.
GGGGTTCACCTACTCTCTCGGCGCCTTTCTCGCCGGCGTCATCATCGCCGAAACCAAATACCATCATAAGGTCGAAGCCGATATCGCTTCGTTCAAGGATCTGCTGCTGGGAGTGTTCTTCGTCACAGTCGGTATGAAAATCGACCTGTCATTTTTCTTCCATCACCTTTGGAACATTCTCGGTTCCCTGTTGATCGTCATGGCGCTCAAGAGCCTGATCATCTTCGCCATCATCCGTCTCAACAGCAAAACCCCCGTCGCACTCAAGACCGCACTGGCCCTTTCACAGCTTGGAGAATTCTCCTTCGCCATTTTTGCACTGGCGGCGACGGAGCACCTCATCCGGCCCGACCTCGAACAAACCCTGATCATGATGGTCGTCGTCTCGCTCGTTCTGACCCCGCTGTATCTGCCGCATATACACCCGTTCATCATGAAGCGCTTTCGCCAGGAAGAGCTGCACGACGATCTCTCTCCCATCGCCGAACGCAAAAACCACGTCATCGTCTGCGGTTACAGCATCGTCGGAAAATTTGTCGCCGAAAAGCTCAAAACCCGCGGAATTGACTACGTGATCATCGACAATTCTCTCAAACATGTCAAAGAGGGGCTTGCAGCCAAAGAGCCCATCTATCTCGGAGACCTCTCCAAAACCGCCATCGCGGAGATTCTGCATACGGAAAATGCGGCAGCCGTCATCGTCACGCTGGACAATCCCGACAAAAAACACCTGATCTGCGAAACCGTTCTCACCATCAACCCTCAGGCCAATCTCGTCGTCAAGATCACGACACTCGAGGAGAAAAGCATGCTCAAAGATCTCAATATCAGCCGTATCGTCGACGGAAAACGCGAAGTCGCGCAGGTACTGGTCGATCAGGCAATGCAGTGCGATGTGTCGTCGGAGAAATAAATGCAGCCCGGATAAAAGGAGGGGAAAAACCGGACTGCCGTCAAAGTGTATAAAAGGAGTGTGTAAAATGAAACTCAATGACTGCTACATGTCGTTGAGACAGTGAAAGTATACGGCGAAGGCGGTAAACGGAACGTAAATACTCAAAGGCGCCCTTCTTATTTATGTTTATTTTAAGTATGACGAATAAAATACTCCCGGTTTCGCTATAATGCGCCTATGCGATGGCGAAAAATCAAACAAAAAAAACACTCCGGAAACAAAAAATCCGCACAGCCGAAAGTGCGCTATGCCGACTTCAAAGAACGTGCAATGGCGTTTACGACCGATATCTTCATGATCGGCATTCCCATTACCCTGATCATTATGATCGCTTTCGGTCACGACCGGATGATGGACAGCGCCGGCGGGCTCGACGTCATTCTCGACCCGGCCGAAGCGAAAAAACACGCTCCCGACCCCCTCGCTTCCATCGTCCAGATCATTTTATACTGCGTAACGTTCGTCCTGTTCTGGCATGCCAGCGGCCAAACACCCGGCAAAAAGATGATGGAGATCAAGGTCGTCGACGCCAACACCTTCGAAACAGCCTCCTGGGGCAAACTGATCGTACGTTTTTTCGCCTACTTCATCTCCGCCGTCACGCTTGTCGGTTTTTTCACCGGTATGTCCCGCCCCGACAAGCGGGCACTGCACGATCTCATCAGCGGCACAGCCGTCATAAAGGTGTAAATGGCCCTTCTCGTCTCCGCCTTCTACTTCTTCTACTTCGCCATTATCGGCGTCTATGTCATCTTTATGCCCAAGGTCCTCGCGACCGTGGGCTACACCCCCTCGGAAATCGGCATCGTTTTCGCCGCCGCACCGCTGGTGCGGTTCGCCGTCCCTTTCGCATTTGTCCGGGGCCTGAAACTCGACCGCACCGTCTTCAACGCCGCCTTGGGGCTGATGGTCGCGGCCGCGGCATCGCTTTTTGCGGCGCTGCATCACTTCTGGGCCCTCCTGTCGGTCAATATCGCGTTCGGAATCGGTCTGAGTCTGATTCTGCCCTATATCGAGGTGATCGTTCTCGAACTGATCGGAAAGGCGCGCTACGGCAAAGTGCGTCTGTTCGGATCCGTCGGTTTCATCCTCGTCGCACTGGTATTGGTCAAGGTGCTCACCCGTCCCGATACGGCCCTGCAGTTTTTGCTCGGTACAACGCTCTTTACCGCACTCTTCGGTTACATCATCGCCCGGCACGATGCCAAAAGCAAAACCGAACCGTTCGATCCGGACAACGTCAGAACTTTTTCCCTACTCACCCATCCGGGGCTGTGGATCGGTTTTCTGCTCATGCAAGTCAGCTTCGGACCGTTTTACAACTTCTTCACCATTTATGAAACCGCACACGGCATCAGCATGGAGATGACGGTCTATCTATGGAGTTTCGGTGTTATCGCGGAGATCGTTCTGTTTTATTTTCAAGGGCCTCTCCTGCATCGCAACCTGCACCGGCTGCTGGAATTTTCCGCCGTCTTGACCGTCGTCCGCTGGCTCATCGTCTGGCGCTTTCCCGACCATCTGACACTGTTGTTCGCCGCACAGAGTATGCATGCGGTCAGCTTCGCCCTTTTCCATACCGCCGCCATCAGCCATCTCTTTACCCTTTATCCGCAAAAACGGCTGGCACAGCAGTTCTTTTTCGGCATCAGCTACGGTCTGGGAGGATTTATCGGCGCGGTCGGCTCGGGCTATATCTATCAGTATTGGCCCGACAAACTCTTTCTCGCAGCGGCATTGACCGCGGCGGCGGCATCGGCGGCGCTGGCTGCCGGACGCGGCGTCAGAACTTCCACTTAAGCTGCGTCAACTGACTGAAATCGTCCATTTTCCGCCCCGTCGCCGGTACGGCGTCATGCGTATAAAGCACCAAAAAAGCGAAATAAAGCCGACCGTAGATCGGCACTTCGACTTTGGCGGAGGTATTGACCATGAAGTCGGAGAATTCGTTGAGCCGGGGCTGATAGTATCCGATCAGACCGAACATCGCGTCTTTGTGGAAATGGACCGTATAGGCCAGATAGGCATTCAGCCTGCCGTTACGCTCGAGCGGATCGGTCTGTGTCGAATACCCTACATACTCGTAAAACGCTCCCAGCCCGAAAAAGAGTCCGCCGTAAGCGTGATGCTCGTTCCAGAATCGCCATCGTAGCCCGGCCCCGGCGAGCGCCCGGTCTTTGATCGACTTGAACTCGTCATCCTCGATCTGTCCGAACACCTCCGCGACGGTCGCATTGCCGACGACCTGATGGATATAGCGCAGGTGGGCGAAAGAGTTGTTGGTATTCTTCGTCCCGGCCGCTTCACCGTACTCCGCGCGTACCATTCCCCAAACGAGGTAGGTCGCATTGCTGTCGTAGGTCATCTTGGCGCTCGCGGCATAGTTGTCCGTTTCGGTATTGCCGCGCTTGGTCGACAACGATGCGGCGAGTTCGCCGCTGAGGCCGGGATGTTCGCCGACCTCTCGGGGCTTGATGGGAATGATACCCGCCGACAGGGGCAGGGACACGGCAAAAATGAGCAGAATAAAGCGAATCATGGGAACTCCATCGTAACGAGCCGTACCGGCTCGGAAATTTCAGACGGAATTATAGTGTTTAGTAGTCGATAATCAAAGAGGTCATAAAGGTCGTATCGGTACGTTCGTTGCCCTCCGGCGGCAGATTCGCGTAATCGATTTTGTAGCTGATCCCCAGCGAGAACATGTCGCTGATCTTGCTCTCGACCGCCGTTTTGGAATAGACGAAATAGTTCGAACCGTCCTCGAAGCTTGTCCGGTAGCTCGCTTCCTGGAGAAACTTGAAGCCCTCTACGATCACCCAGCTGAAATTGCCTTTGAGCATCGCACCGTAATAACCGTCAAATTCCCCGGGTTCGACTCTTGCACCGGCCGTGCCGTCGGGATAGGGATACTTGATCTCGTCACCGTTGGCGTCATAATATTTGTCCATGGTCTCGTCGGCGCTGTACAAAACGTTGCCCTGAAAATCGAGTCCGAATGTCTTGCCGTCGAGCGCAATATATTTCGCACCCGGACCGGTATAGAACTGGTACTCGTAACCGGAAAACTTGTCGTTTTTATACCCGGCGAGATAATTGAGCGTAAAATATTCGGCAAATTGCCAGTCGTAGTTGAGCTCGGTAAAGAGCTTGTTCTTGTTTTCGATGCTGTTCTCGGTACCGTACAGGGCATCGAAGTCAAGCTTCAGGCTCTGCGTATCCCAGGCTTTTTTCCCGGTAAAATCGAGCGAAAACGCCGTCGTATCGGTGTTACCGCCCGTCTGAACATAACTGAGCTCCGTATGCGTCACAAACGCATTGGGGTCTTTTACCGCATCGGCACCGAACAAGGCGGCACCGGCCGCCAGCGAAATAAGTGCAGTTTTTTTCAATGTTTCTCCTTCTTCGTTCTTTGTTTTGGTTGTCAGCTCTCTGCGTATGGGCATCCGTAAGACGGGCTAGGGGAAACACCTTATCGGGTATACCGATCCCATCGTATTTGCGCGATATCGAAAACCGCACCCCGGCCGTCTTCCGAACGGAACGCCCCATACGGCAAATGTCGGCTCGAAGTATATCACAGCACTGTCATAGCTCTGTCACAACAAAAGAACCGTCAGGAAAATGGTATAATCGCACCATTATTTTCCGGCAGCACCTCTGTGCGCCGATCTAAGGCTGTAGCAAATGGGTCAGACTATCACCGAAAAAATCTTCTCGGAACATGCCGGCAAAACGGTTCATGCCGGCGAAATCGTCCGGGTGCCGATCGACATGGTCATCGGCAACGACATCACGACACCGATCTCCATCCGGGCGTTCGAAGAGAGCGGCGCGGCGAAGCTTGCCAATCCCGACGGCTTCTCCATCGTGCTCGATCACTTCATCCCCGCCAAGGATATCGCGTCTGCCAACCAGGCGCGTATCAGCCGCGACTTCGCCAAAAAGCACCGGATGAAGCACTTTTTCGATGAAAAAGATATGGGAATCGAGCACGCGCTGCTCCCCGAAAAAGGACTTGTCGTTCCCGGCGACGTCATCATCGGCGCCGACAGCCACACCTGTACGCACGGTGCCCTCGGCGCCTTTTCGACAGGGATGGGCTCGACCGACCTCGCCTTCGCGATGATGACCGGCGGCAACTGGTTCAAAGTGCCCGAATCGATCAGGGTCGTACTGCACGGCAAACCGGGGCCGTTCACGACGGGCAAGGATATCATCCTCGAAGTCATCCGGATGATCGGGGTCGACGGGGCGCTGTACCGCACCCTCGAATTCACCGGCGACACCATCGGCCACCTCAGCATGGACGACCGTTTCAGCATGTGCAACATGGCGATCGAAGCCGGGGCCAAGAGCGGCATCGTCGCCGTCGACGAGATCACCGAAGCCTTCCTGGCGGACAAAACACTCGCACGCGAGCCGAAAATCCACTACTCCGATCCGGATGCGGAATATGTACAGACGATCGAGATCGACGTCGACACCCTCGAGCCGGTCATCGCCTATCCGTTCCTGCCGAGCAACGGGCACAGCCTCTCGCAGGCCGTCGCCGACGGCATCAAAATCGATCAGGCTTTCATCGGCAGCTGCACCAACGGACGCCTCAGCGACCTTCGTATCGCCGCCAAGATCCTGGAAGGCAAAACGGTACACGAGGATGTCCGTCTGATCGTCACACCCGGTACGCAGCGCATCCTGCGCGAAGCGACGAAGCTCGGCTACATCGATACTATCGTCGACGCCGGCGGCGTCGTCTCCAATCCGACCTGCGGTGCCTGCCTGGGCGGCTACATGGGAATCCTCGGCGACAACGAAGTCGCCGTTTCCACCACCAACCGCAACTTCGTCGGGCGAATGGGAAGCCGGAGTTCGAAAGTCTATCTCGCCAACTCCGCCGTCGCCGCCGCTTCAGCCGTCACCGGCTATATCGCCGATCCGGCCGATATCGAATAGCGGAATAGAAAGTTTTTATGTTTCCGCTTCCCTGCGTCATCTTCGCCGGAGGTAAAAGTTCGCGGATGGGAAGCGACAAAGCGCTGCTGCCTTTTGCCGGCAGCGCTTCGATGGTGCGGTATCAGTACGAACGGCTTCTGCCGCTTTTCGAATCGGTCCATATCAGCCTAAAACACCCCGGCAGGCTCCCGTTCACGGCGCCCGTCATCCCCGATATCGACACGGAAACCGCCGCCCCGACCGTCGGCTTCGTTTCGGTATTCAGAGCTCTTAATACCGAGCGCATCTTTATCCTCAGTGTCGATACGCCTTTCGTGGACAGGACCGTGATACAACAACTGCTGCAAGCCGATGAGGCCGGCCTCGATGCCGTCATAGCGCAAAGCACCGACGGCATCCATCCGCTGTGCGGGATTTACCATCGCTCACTGCTGCCGCATTTCGAAACGATGCTGCGGGAGCAGAACCATCGGCTCGGCGGGCTGCTGCGGCATTGTCGAAGCCGCTTCGTCCGCTTCGACAATGCCGCACCCTTTGACAACCTCAATTATCCGCACGAGTATCAAACGGCCCGTTCGCGCCTTGCACGGATGAAAGAACACGTCTAAAGCGCCTTGTCGATCTCTTTCGAGACGGCATCGTACACTTTCTGCACCTCGCCGATACACGCCGTCCCCTGATCGAAATATCGGTTCGGATCGAGCTTGATGCCCTTTTTACCGATCACTTTTTCGCGCGTCAGCTTCGTATAGGCGGCAATCTTCTCATTGATCCTGTGCAACTGCTCTTGCGACACGAGCGGATGCGTTTTAAGATAGATGACCATATTGTCGCGATAGCGTCCGACCGCATCGGCGAAGGCTTCCATCTTCGGCACTTCCTCTTTTTTGCAACTGCCGCGGGCGACGATTCCCGAACCCATCCCCCGCATCTTTCCGATATTTTCCGTCAGCGGCAGGAGGGTATCGTTCTGAAAGACCAGGGCGGCGTACAACGATCCGCCGCGTTTCCGAAAGCGTTTGTCGATCAGGTGCCGGCTCAGTTGCATCCATTTTTCGATAATGACGGTATAGGCCTCAAACACCTTCGCCGCATCCTTGCGAAACGCTTTTTTATTCAGCTTCAGCGTCTCCTCACGCAACGCGTCGATCTGTTTGGCGTAGGGAGCGGCCCCCGACTCCTCTATCCGCGCCAGCAGCGCATTGATATTTTTGAATTCCTCTTTCATCCGGCTGCGCTGTCCGTAGACCAACAGCTGCGCCACCACGTTTCCGTTCATATAATTATTGGTCAGTCCGCGCGTCTTTTGCGTCGTGATAACGACATCCTTGATATCGCGAACCAGCCCGACATACTGCCTGTCCGTATCTTTTTCACCGTCAAACAGCGAAAATGCCGCCGCATTGACCGTCAGGAGCAACACCGCTGTCATGATTATCCGTATCATCCGATCCCCTTTTCTTCCGCTTCTTTAAGTTCTTAATCATATAGCATCTATACTTAACAATGCAAGACAATTCTGTGACAATCCGGCAATAGAAAATCGTCTGGTATAATTACTCCGACAATTAATTCGCAATACCGTTTTGCGACATAAAAGAAGCGAAAATGAATCTGACCCACCTCGACGAAAAAGACCGGCCGAAGATGGTCGACGTATCCGAAAAAGCCCTGACCACCAGGGTGGCGGCAGCAAGCGGAACGATACAGATGAGCGTCGACGCTTTTCAAGCCGTTGTCGAAGAGAAAACGAAAAAAGGTCCCGTCCTGCAGACCGCGGTGATCGCGGCAATCATGGGCGCCAAGCAGACCAGCAGCCTCATCCCGATGTGCCATCCGCTTAATCTCAGCGGTATCAACTGCGATGTCGAGGAGCTGCCCGGACTGCCCGGTTTCAAACTGACCGTTACCGCCAAACTGACCGGACAGACCGGCGTCGAAATGGAAGCGCTGACCGGCGTGAGCATCGGTCTGCTCACGATTTACGATATGGTCAAAGCCATCGACAAAGCAATGGTGATCTCCGATGTCAGACTCGAATCCAAAACAGGAGGAAAAAGCGGTGAGTACACACGAAACCGATAAATCGTTCAAAAGCGTCGAGGAAGCGACCGCAGGCGAAAAGCTCGAACTCGCATATCCGTGCAGCTGGTGCTACAAAGTTGTCGGTGAAGAGCGTGAAAAACTCGAGGAAGCCATCCGTGACGTCATTAAAGAACGCGAGCACACCCTGACACACTCCAATACCAGTCGCAGCGGAAAATATATCAGCCTCAATCTCGACATGCTCGTGCACAACGAAGAAGACCGGCAGTTTATTTACGAAGCGCTCAAAGCGCATCCTCACACGAAAATGGTACTTTAGGAGCGAACATGGACCTCGAACAGCTGCAGCGCGATCTGCGAAACTACTACAAACATCTTGAAGGCGGCAACTACAGCGAACGTATCGACGCCCTGCTGGCCTACCTCGAAGAAGAACACGGACTCGGCGCCGCCGAACTCTCCCAGCCGGAAATACAGCTTATCGCCAAGATCGTGCTCGATACCGAGACCGCCTCTTTGCACGACGCGCTCGAAGAGCTTCTGGTACAAAAAGAGCGTATCGACCGGCAAGTCGAACGCAAAACCGAACAGCTGCAGGAAGAGAAACACGCCGTCTTCAACGCACTCGAATCGGCCTTCGGAGAAACGACCGAAGAGGCTGTCGCCAGACTGCACCAGGTCAAGCTCCAGTCCATCGACCTGTTCGACATGCTCGAAGAGATGGTCGAAACCGCTATCATTACCACCCTCGAAAAAACGCTGGAGATCGAAGAGACGATCGAGGAGATCAGCAAAGAGATCACCTATGAAACCCTCAGTGAAGGTCCGCTGGAGACCGGCCGGATCCGGCGGGTGCTCGGCAGCATCCTCCACAGCGCCGTCGGCGTCGGCGAAGCGGCCCCCAACCAGGCCGAGGCGATCTTGCGCGGGACGCTCCGCGGGATACGCAGCGGACTGGTCAAATCGATCCGGCGCCTGAAAAAACAGCTGCTTTTCATGCCCGAAGAGCTGCGCTTGACCGAATCGATGCAGACCGAGCTGCTGCGAACCGACCACCTCTTCACCCAAATCGTCCTCGAAGAAGCCCTGCGCTGCGACGACGAGAGCCGGGATCTGCTGGAAAAACTGCTCAAAGAGATCCGCTACGATATGGGCGAGCTCGTCGAGGTCTCCAAAGATGCCGTCGATCTGATGAAAATCCAGCTCAGCCAGGTTCTGCAACGCTCGCAGATGCTCAACTCCAAAACCGCTTCGGAAGCGAAACGGATGGGTGTTTCCGCATGGATGTCGGCCAAGTCCGCTCTCGGCGACGCCTTGCAAAACGCCAAAGAGAAGATCGAGAAAAAATAATGGCCTCGCCGCAAAGTATTCCGAAAAAAACCGAATCGACCGAAGGGATCAAAAACGAACTGCGCGAAGCGCTGCGCCGCTACCTCGAAGAGCCGGCAAGCTGCAGCCCCTACCATGAAAGCATGCAGCGCATCGACCGCCGGATAGAGAAAAGGAGCCGAAAATGACTATCGTCGCCACCCCGCTTTTCGAGCACCAGCTCGAAACGCTGCTCACCCCGGCGGCGGAAACGGACCCCGCGGCAGCCAAAAGCTTCAAACTCTACCTTGATACCGTGCTGCTCAATATTCCCACCAAGGCCAAAAAATACAAACCTTCACTCTTTTTCGACGACGCGGCCGTCAAGGATGTTGAACATCGCGGACTGATCATTCCCTTTTACTATGACGAAGCGGCTGATACCTATGTCGTACTCGGGATCGTTCCGAAACCGCAGACGGAAGCGGTAGTTTAATTTCGGGTATCGTCAGGCCAAAGACATAAAATATATTGCTTACTTATAAATTCATTACAATATTCTTATCTATCAGGCTCCCCCGCAACCCCGCCCGGACCTTTTGTTTCTTTTGGTAACGGAAAGGGGGACCGGGCAGGCAGGTTTCACTATCTATACACGATTGATACTGTATACTTACATTTGATAAGATCGTGATATTTGGGTGACACACACCTGAAATACAGCACATTAGCCGCAGGTTCTTCGCGGAGCCAGGGGTTGATGTGCTGTTTTGGTCTTACTGCTATGAATATCTTACAGATTGTAGATAGTACCAACAACATTCAATACAAGGGAGGAAGAATGAGAAACGAACATTCTCAACACGATGCTGAAAACGTCTCCGCCGACAGAAGGAATTTCTTCAAGAAGACCGCGGCACTTTCGGCGACGGCGATCGCGGGAACGAGTCTTCTCGCCGGTACCGAAGCCGGTGCCGCGGAAGACCCGAACATCATGAAAACATATCCGTGGGGGCAACAGCTCGGCGATCCGGTCACCAAAAACCGCTACGGTCTGCCGTCGAAATATGAGCACAACGTCACCCGCAGAAATGCAAAACTGCTTTCTTCCGGTAACTGGCAGGCATCGATCGCCATGTGTCCGATTCAGGACCTGCACGGCATCATTACGCCCAACGGCCTTTTCTTCAGCCGCTGCCACGGCGGTGTCGCCCACATCAACCCGAATGAATGGCGCCTGATGATCCACGGACTCGTGGAGAAGCCGCTCATTCTCACACTCGACCAGCTCAAGCGCTATCCGAGCGTCAGCCGTATCCACTTTGTCGAATGCCCGGCCAACGGCGGACCGGAGTGGCGCGGACCGCAATTCAACTCCATCCAGTTTGCCAAAGGGATGATGAGTAACGCCGAATGGACCGGCGTCTATCTCAAAGACATCCTCAAAGATCTCGGTCTCAAGCCGAATGCACGCTGGATGCTGGCTGAAGGAAGCGACAGCTCGCATATGGGACGTACTGTGCCGATCGACAAGGTACTCGATGACGCGATGCTCGTATGGGGTCAAAACGGTGAAGCGCTGCGTCCGGAACAGGGGTACCCTGTCCGCCTGCTCCTCCCGGGCTGGGAAGGGAATCTCTGTGTCAAATGGCTCGGACGTCTCGAGTTTGCCGCAGAACCTTTCTACTGCAAAGAAGAGACGGCAAAATACACCGCACTCAAACCCAGCGGCAAAGCGATTCAGCACTTCTACGCAAACGAAGTCAACTCCATTATCACTTCACCGTGCCCGGAAATTCCGTGGACCGATCTCAAAAAAGGCGATCTCGTCGAGATCGAGGGTCTCGCATGGAGCGGTATGGGAACGATCGAAGGCGTCGATATCAGCTTCGACGGCGGCAAGAACTGGGTCGAAGCCAAACTCAAAGGACTGGTCCTTCCCAAATCATGGACACGTTTCAGCTACATGTACAAGTACGAAGGCAAGCCGCTGCTGCTCGCAAGCCGCGCCCGCGACGACGCCGGATTCATCCAGCCGACGATCGACCAGGAGGTCTCCGTCATGGGTGTCGAGTCCGTCTATCACAGAAACGGCATCTCAGGATGGGAAGTCACTGCCGACGGCAAGGTGAACAATGTCCAGATCCGCTCCGAGTTCAAAGACGAGAACGGCGTAATGAAAATTGTAGGAGAAGGCTAAGCAATGTTGAACATCAATAAAAAACTCATCCTGTCCGCATCTGCAACGGCAGCGGCGGTGATCATCGCGGCCGGCTGCGCTGAGAGCAGTGCTTCCGCGGCACCTGCAGAAGCTACTGCCGCAAAATCGGATGCCGCGGCAAAAACGACGTATCCCGTATCGCGTACCTATGAAAACGGCAAAAAAGTCATTGACGGAGGGGTTACCTACCTCGAAAACAGCGGCAAACGCGGGCCGTATTATGTCAATCCCGACGCGGAGAAAGGCGGATTCACTTTCGGCGAGACGCCGTCAGAAGTTGCTGTCGAGTCCTGGAACACCACTGTCACCCCGTGGCATCTGCCGCCGGAGGGTGAAGGC
>JALWNV010000062.1:0-1004 GCA_027083665.1 Helicobacteraceae bacterium | reverse complement strand
GAGGTCTACGAAGCCAAATGTGTCATGTGTCACGGCGACTTCGGCTCCGGCGGCGGCGGTTATCCGGCACTGGCCAAAGGCAACGCCTACGAGGAGGTTGCCACGTTGAAAAACCAGCGTGTCGGCGGCAACGATGAAGGCCCGATCCGCGTCTTCGGAAGCTACTGGCCGGAAGTCAGTACTCTGTGGTGGTATATCAAAGAGGGGATGCCGCATCCGAAAACCCGTTCACTGACGGATGATGAAGTCTACGCACTCGTCGCCTATATCCTCAACATCAACGAAATGGAGATCGACGGCGAAGAAGTGGACGAGGAATATGTCCTCAATCAGGAAAAATACGCTAAAATCGTCATGCCGAACAAAGATGGTTTCGAGCCGAACATCAAAGGGCCGAATGCCCTCGAAGACGTTCGCGCCTATTACGACAACCCGAAAAACTACGGTGCACAGAAGACGCCGGCGGAGCGCTGTATGCACGACTGTCAGAAACCGACGGCGAAAGTGGTTCATATCACGATCGCGCAGAAAGATTTCCTGCCGCCGCTCTCGCAAGTGCGTGATCTTCCCAAGGAAGAAAATAGCGGCGGGGTAGATCTTGCCGCCAAAAATGCCTATGAGTCAAGCTGTGCCGTCTGTCACGGCAATGCCGGCATGGGCGCACCGGTCGTCGGTGACAAGAAAGCGTGGGCAGCCGTTGTCGGCAAAGGCATGGATACGGTTTATGCCAATGCGATCAACGGCACTGACGGCGGTATGCCTCCAAAAGGCGGGACAGATATGTCCGACGACAAACTCAAAGCCGTGGTTGATTATATGATCAACCAGAGCAAATAAACACAAAGGATAGATAAATGCAAAGAAGAACATTCCTCTCTATGGCGGCCGGTGCTTTCGCACTCGCAGCCGTTCCGGCAAGCGTACGTGCGGAAGATTTCCGCAAATCGAAACCGACGGTATGGACAGCCCACACGGTTGAAGATGCCCTCAAAGCGATGTACGGT
>JALWNV010000061.1:6766-7221 GCA_027083665.1 Helicobacteraceae bacterium | reverse complement strand
CAACAGTTTTGTGGGCGCTTACAGTTCTGAACTTATCTGGAATGTTAAACTATATGATAAGTCCGGCAATAAGGTTTACGAACACACTTTTACCAACACCCTCTATTATTGGGAGACTCTAAACGTTGCAATACCGAATCTCGGTATTGAATGTCCGAGAGATGCAGTGCAAGCAGGTGAGACAATCAACGATACTGTTTTCAATAAGGACATTCATGATAATGTTCTGTCTTTTTGGCCGACTTATGGTCAAGGAATCGATTACGTGGGCGATGGGCAGACAGATGCCAAAAACTGTGCTGATCCTGTAACATTGAAAAATAAAGTTGTAAGTGATACTTTCAGTATAGGCACCTATTTTCAACGGACATACAAAGTCACTTTGGAAGGCCCTTATATCTATGATAGCGGTGTAGATGGATGTTCTGAAGTTGATGAAAAAGGTCTTCCAGATA
>JALWNV010000061.1:0-6756 GCA_027083665.1 Helicobacteraceae bacterium | reverse complement strand
ATACTGATGGCACTTGGGATGCCAAATGTTTCAAAAAGGTCGATACTATTTGGGTGGATGAAGACACTAAAGCCAGAGCCTTTATGCGTCTGAATGTAGAAAAAGAAAAGAAAAAATGGTTTTAATATAATGAAAAAGACAACGGTAATGAGTGGTGAAGTAAAACAGCACAAGAAAGACTGGCGGTTTCCTACTATAAAGTCTCTCGGAATTAAACATACGTTACTAAGCGGAAGTGGGCCGGAAGATGCTAATGCCGGTGATTATAGTGGAAATGCTACCGGTTGATATTTAGATATTTGGAGCATAAAATCGCGGTATATGCCGTGATTTTATGATTTTTTATATTTCTTGTTATTTTTATTTTCTTTAGATATTGAGAGCTTTCTAAATTTGATTCTTTTTTGCTGACAATAATTTCTAAACAATCGAAAAAATATCTTTTTATCGTAGCAATACGCAGACTTTCATCCTTGTGTTTCCACCAAATAATGTCATGTTCTATTAGATTTTCGATCACCTGCCGGTACAAATAACGATCAAAACCTTTGCCGGTAAGATATTCTGCTGGTAAATGATAACAAAATTCGATTATCCTTCTATCCAAAAGTGGATAGGTATATCTAAATTTATAAGGAATAGCTTCTTGTGACCATGCCGTGATGCGGCTGTTTAAATGTCCGTTTTTCCAGGATCTAACGTAATCTTCTTGTGTTGTCCTTGCATTACGATAGGTTACAGGGTAACTTTTATTTTTTTCATTTTCCAAAATCAACGGTATAAAATCGTCTTTAAAAAATGAGTAATCTGGCGTTTTGCATCTGATTTTTGGAAGATGGCAGTAGAGGAATTTCGGCATAAGAGGGACCAGAGTATCGAAATAAAATATTTTGAACAAAGCTTTTATACCATGTCCGAAACGTGGATTTTCACCTCTACTGAGCAAAATTTTAAGATATTCAATCCATTTTCCACGTGAAAAAAGCTCAGCTTTAACCGCATAACCGTGATAGGTAGAAAATTCGTCACCTCCCCATCCTGACAACATTGTTCTCGCACTGTTTTTCAATAACTTTTCACGAATTTCTTCTTCAAACATCGCATATGAAAATTGATCAAGCGCAATGTCATACTTTTCATAAACTCTGATATTTTCATCATAATCCATATCGATATAGTGCAGATCGATTTCTTCGCGTTGTGCAATCTGTTTAGGATGTTTCCATTCGTGATGTTCCCAATCCACTTCGGGACCATGTGAAACATGCCAGCTGTAAGCATTAAGGCGTTCACCTTTTTTGTGGAGTTCTCTGGCGGCATAGACGGCGATTGGCGAGGAGTCCAACCCTCCGCTCAGATGAGAGGAAACAGGATAATCTGTTCGCAACCTATCATCGATAGCCCGCTCGAAAAGTTTTCTAAATTTCTGTCGATAGGCTTCCATATCCGGTAAACTATATTTAGGTGAATTGCGTATATCCCAATAACGTTTGTAGCGAAATCGCTTTTCTGAAAACGTCATATGACAACCGTCCTCGAGACGATAAATTTCTTCGAAAAAGGTATGTTTGCGATCAACAAGATACCAGTATGCGACATAATTGGCAACCGATTGATCACGAATTGTCAATGGAATATCCATAATTTCTACAAAACTTTTCAAATCGCTTCCAAATATAAATCGCCTATCGTTAGCAAAATAATATAAAGGTCTTATCCCCATAAAATCCCGTGCACAAAACAGCTCCTGTTTCTTCTCATCCCAAATGACAAAAGCAAAATCCCCGATAAGCCTGTCGGCGCATTCCTCTCCCCATTTTTTATAGGCGGCAAGGATAAACTCACTGTCACCGATTTCGGCCGTCGGACGGTCAGGGAGGACGAGTTCATCAACAAGTTCGTCGCGGTTGTCGATGCGGGCATCCGCGACGAGGATACAGCCGTCTTTTTCAAGCGGCAGATGCTCGTATTTTGACTCGGGTGTATTCCACAGCGTCGCCTGCCCCATAAAAAGCGGCCCATTGACAATATAATCGTTTTCGTCCGGATCCCACCACCCGAACGCTTCACTGATCCTTCGGGCTTCTTCTTTGTCGACGGGTTTCCCGTCACGGTTCCAGATACCGTAAAACGAACTCATATCGCTCTTTCCTTTTCAGATGTTTTTAGAGGTCGCTCTCTCATAGAACCGACAGCTTCAGCGTCGCCTGCGGTATCTTTTTTTACAACTTCTCCGCATGACTCCGGATCGCCTCGTAGACTTCGTCGATGCGGTCCATGTCCCAGGGGCGGGTGACACGGTAGACGGCGACGCGGTTGAGCAGATGGCTCAGGATTTCGTTGTGGGTCAGTGTCATGAAGCGAAACGTGTAGACGATCCCCAGCCGTTTGAGCTGCTCGAATTTCCGAAACCCCCTGACTTCCCCGATCAGCACCTCACTGTCGGGAGATCCCTTCTCAAGAAGGTAGAGCGCCTTGAGAGGCCGGAAGAGGGGATGAAAGTTCTCCGTACGGTATCCCAGGGTTTCCGGGGCCCTGAACGGGCGATGGTACGGGAACGAACCCGAGCACATCACACGATCCGCTTCCGGCCACACCGACAGGATGTCGTCCGTCACCAGCGCATGCCCCCGTTTTAGAAAATAATCCGTCATCGTCGATTTCCCGCCCGTGGACGGAGCGATAAACGCGACGGCGTCTCCATCGACTTCGACAGCACCGCTGTGAAAAAGTACCGAGAGATTCTCGAAAGTCATAAAAAGAGGCAAAAGCGTATGGAGGAACCAGAAAGCGAGCAGGGCATCGTCACCTTGCTCCAGCATCTCAAAATAGACGGTTTTTTCTCCATGCCGCCAGTAAAACCGTATCACCTCCGCTACTTCGAAGCAAAAAGGCTGCTCTGTTTCGATACCGTCAAGCAGGCGGTCAGTGTAGAAGTGTATCCTTCGGTTATGGGAGTTGTACAGATGGGTACCGCAGGTGATGCTTTCTCTCAGCCGCTGCGGTACCGACGCCCGAAGCGATATCTCGTAACGGTAATCGCCCCCGCTCGGAAGATCGAGTGGAAATGGGATATTGGAGACTACTTTTACTCCGTGTACAACCATCAAAACGCTCCGTTCAATTTGCAAAGGCAATTATAGCAGGAACGGCTCCGGGCTACCGTATCCGCAGACTGCTTAAGTCCCCTACGAGACGCTTGTCAGTATAATTCACCCAAAAAAGGTTTTACGATGGACTTTGCCAAAAAAGTACAGTTCCCCGATACCGTTTTCGCGCAGGAAGTCGACGGGGAGATGGTATTGCTGGATATGAACAGCGAGAATTATTTCGGACTCGATGCCGTCGCCAGCGATATCTGGCGGCTGCTGCAGGAGGGCCGGACCCTTCAGGAAACCGAAGAAGCGCTGCTGGAGATGTACGACGTCGAACCCGAACAGCTTCGCAGCGACCTCAAGGCGTTTGTCGGCAAGCTGATTGACAGCAAACTCGCCATGCTTGCGTAAGCATGCTATAATCTGCACCATGAACAGCGGATCCACCATCACTCTATCCAAAGTCGGTATCATCCTGCGTCCGTCGACCCCGGAACTCAAAGAGGTCTTCTACCGTGTACGGCAGGTCTTCGAAGCGCACGGCATCGAAGTGTCGATCGACAACATCAGCGGCGGAATGATCGGGGTGCTCGGACAGCAGTTCGATATCCTCTGCCGCGAATCGGACCTGCTCGTGACCATCGGCGGCGACGGCACGCTGATCTCGGCGGTACGGCGTTCACACGACTGCGGCAAACCCGTACTGGGTATCCATGCCGGCAAACTCGGGTTTCTCGCCGATGTGTCGCTGGAAGAGCTCGATGTCTTCCTGACGCAGGTGCAATCAGGCGAATACCGTATCGACGAGCGGGCGATGCTCGAGGCCGTCATCACGACCCGGGCCGGCGAAAAACGTGTCGTCGCTTTCAACGATATCGTCATCACCCGCCCCTCCATCTCCAAGATGATCCATGTGGAAACGTTTGTCGACGACAAGCCGTTTAACACCTATTACGGCGACGGCGTCATCGTCTCGACCCCCACCGGCTCGACGGCCTACAACCTCTCCGCGGGCGGCCCCGTGCTGTTTCCGCTGACACAGGTGTTCGTCCTGACCCCCATCTGCCCGCATTCGCTGACCCAGCGCCCCGTCGTGCTTCCGGGGCAGTACGATGTCGAGGTGCGTACGCCCGACCAGAGCGCGCTGGCCGTTGTTGACGGACAGGATATGTACGAGTTCGGCGAAGGCGACAGCATCAGCATCTCGCTTGCCGATTCGCCCGCGAGGCTGCTGCACCGCAAGGCGTTCAACTATTTCGATGTACTCAAAGAAAAGCTCAATTGGGGCGAGGGATGATCGAACGCTTCTATCTGAAAAAATGTCTGACTTTCGAAGAGGCCGCGCTGGAGTTCAAACCCGGCCTCATCGTTTTTTCCGGTCCCAGCGGAAGCGGGAAGTCCGTCCTGATGCGGGCCGTTCTCGCTTCGATGGGGCTTGATGACCCGCTGGCCGCGCTGAGCGAATCGAGCGTCACATGGCAAATCGACGAGGCTGCGACCGGCCTGGTCAACGAGACGCCAAACGTTCTGCGCGAGGTCAAAAAAGAGAAAGCACGCTACTTCTTCAACAACCAGTCGCTGTCGCGTTCGGCGCTGGCGGCCGTCGCCAGGACGCACCTGCGGCACCTCAGTCTCAAAGACTACACGGATTTCGAAAGTACGAGCCTGATCGCCCTGATCGACGAACGGATCGCCGCCGATGACGAAGGACACCGTGCCCGTATCGAAGCGTTTCGCAGGGACTATCTGCGGTTGAAGCAGATCCGTCACGAGCTCGACCGGCTGCAAAGCGACGAACGGCAGCTGCGCGAACAGGAGGAGTTCGCCCGCTACGAAGTCCGGAAGATCGACGAGATCGACCCGAAACCGGGCGAATACGAAGAGCTCCTCCAGATCAAAAAACGCCTGTCGAAAAAAGAGAAGCTCGAGGAACAGCTCTCGGAAGCCTGCCGCATTTTCGATCTCGATCATATCGTCTCCGGCGTTCTCGAAGCGCTCGAAATCGACAGTGCGTTTTACGACGACGCCATGAACGAGCTTCGCAACCATTTCGATACGGCACAGGAGCGGCTCAGCGATCTTGAAGATATCGACATCGAAAACGTGCTCGACCGGCTGGAGACGCTTTCGGACCTCAAACGCCGCTACGGCAGCGTCGAGGAGGCGCTGGCATACCGCGACACCAAACGCAAAGAACTCGAAACCTATGAAAGCCTCGAAGAAAATACGGCGGCATTGCAAAAAGCGTACGATGCGCTGCACGAAACCCTGACGCAAGCGGCAGAGGAGATATCCCGCAGGCGCTTGCAGGCCCTTGACGCGCTCAACGCCGCGGTCAACCGCTATCTCGAGGCCCTCTACCTACAGGGGGCCGAATTGGCGCTGACGCACGGCGATTTCGGTCCAAGCGGTCGTGACAGCGCCGCGCTGTCGCTCAAAGGCACGCCGCTGCAGAAGATCAGCTCAGGCGAATTCAACCGGCTTCGGTTGGCGCTGCTGGCGGTCAAGACGGAGACGATCCGCGAAGCGCAGGGGGTCTTGATGCTCGACGAGATCGATGCCAACCTCAGCGGCGAAGAGTCCATGAGCGTCGCGAAAGTGCTGCGCCGCCTCAGCCGCTATTTTCAGATCTTCGTCATCTCGCACCAGCCGCAGCTCACCGCCATGGGCGAGCAGCATTTCTATGTCAGCAAAAACGGAACGAGCACCGTCCGGGAACTCTCGACGGATGAAGAACGCATTGCGGAGATCGCCCGCATCGTCAGCGGAGACACGGTGACGGAAAAAGCGCGCCATCTCGCCGGCGAGCTGCTCGGTGCCGCCAAATCCTTCACTCTCTAAAGGAAGACCATGATTATCGACACCCATATCCATCTCGACGACGACCGTTATCGCGACGATCTCGAAGCGGTACTGCAGCGTGCCTACGATGCCGGCGTCGGACGTTTCATCATCCCCGGCGCCGATCCGGCGACACTGACCCGGGCGGTCGGGATCGCGGAGTCGCATCCGGATATCTTCTTCGCCGTGGGGGTTCACCCGTACGATATGCAGCACTTCGATCCGGAAGATTTCAAACGTTTTCTCGATCATCCCAAATGTGTTGCCGTCGGCGAATGCGGCCTGGACTATTTCCGGCTCGAGGGCGGCGACGAGGAGAAATCCGCCGAAAAAGCGAAACAGGCGGAGATATTTCGCGCGCAGATCCGTCTGGCGAAGGCCTACGGGAAACCGCTGATCGTCCATATCCGCGATGCAAGCCACGACGCGCGGACAATGCTTGAAGAAGAGGAGGCAGGGGAGGTCGGCGGGGTTCTGCACTGCTACAACGCCGACGAGGAGCTGCTGGTGCTGGCGGGCCAAAATTTCTATTACGGCATCGGCGGCGTTCTGACGTTCAAAAATGCGCGACGCCTCGTGCAGGTACTGCCGAAAATCCCGAAAAACCGTCTTTTGCTCGAGACCGACGGCCCCTATCTGACCCCCCATCCGTATCGGGGCAAACGCAACGAACCGGCTTACACGAAACTCGTCGCCGAAAAGATGAGCGAGCTGTTGCAGATCCCGCCGGACGAGATCGAGGCGCTGACGACGGCGAATGCCGAGAGGCTCTTTCACATTTCCTGAGGTAACAGAGGTAACATTGGGGATATGTTATAAT
>JALWNV010000060.1 GCA_027083665.1 Helicobacteraceae bacterium | reverse complement strand
GTCGCGCACGCGCTCATCGACACCGACGAAACACCTGTCCGTCGGCAGCCAGTCGTTGAAAACCTCGAAGGTGAAAACGCGCGACGCCGTGAAGGCATGTCTGAGTTTATTCTGCAGCGCCCTCCCCCACAGCAGATTGCCCTCATCGTCGTAGAGTTCGCGCAGTGCACGGCTCGTCGGATTGGCGTGTTCGTAGAGGAAATCGATCGTACCGCCTTTGAACAGCCTGCCGTTGCGGCGGTAGACGTACCACTCCTGCAGGGAGCGATTGACGAACGCGCCGCGGGTCATGAGTTCGAAACGCCGCCGGTCGTCCAGACGCGAAAACTCGAACCGGCCCTGCCCGCTGCCGCCGGCGGAAAAGATGAGATTTCTGCCAAGCCGGCCGCTGTGGTTGCCGAGCCCTTTCGGATGATGAGAGTTTTTGGAATTGAGCAGCAGGCGGCTCGTTTCGACGGCCTGCGCGGCGACGACGAAAACGGCGGCTTCGACGGCATGCGAACGCTTCTGAGCGTCGTAGTAGTGCACCCGCCGCACGCGCGTGCCGTCGGCTTCGATATTGTAGACGAAAGCGCCCGGCAGAATCTCGCAGTTTCCTGTCGCTTTCGCCTTCTCCAGCAGCGCGGCGCGGGCGCTGCCCTTGGCACCCGTGGCGCACCCGTAGCTGCCGCAGAAGTTCGAGTAAGAGCAGCCGCGGCGCCCCAGAGCATCGTACGGCAGCACGGCGCGCGGCGTGGGGATACTGTGGTAGCCGAGCGCGCGGCAGGCTTGATCGAACCACCGGCTGACCGGCTGCTCCCAGGTCGGCGGATAGGGAAAGTCTTTCGTCGAGCGGGGCTCCCGGAAGGGATGATCGACGACCCGTCCCGAAACGCCGACGATCCGTTCGACTTTCGTGTAGTACGGTTCGAGATCGTCGTAGCCGATCGGCCAGTCGACGACGTTGGCGCCTTCGATCGGGCCGAAGGTCGAACGCAGTTTGAAATCCACCGGTTTGAGCCGGTGAAAATAGCCGCTCATCAGGTTCGAGGAGCCGCCGACCATCGAGCCGTTCCAGAAACTCCAATCCGATTCCGCTCCCGTGGTGCGTTCGACATTGCCCTCGTCGTCATAGGTTTCGATGACATGCTGCTCTTCCCACAGCCGGGGCGTGTAGATGCTCCGGCGGCTGACGGCGATCTCGTCCTTGCTGAAATCCTCTTCTTTGAGATAGGGGCCTTTTTCCAGCACGAGTACTTTGTAGCCGGCGTTTGCGAGGGTATAGGCTACCGGCGACCCCCCTGCCCCGCTGCCGACGATGCAGATGTCATATTGTTTCATATCAACGCCTTCTTCGGGCGGGGATAGCCCGGTTCGTACTTCAGCCACTTCCAGCCCGATCGGTCGGTATTGGCCCCGTAGACCGGATCGCACAGCATCGATTCGAAAAGATACGACATCACCGTCCACAGCCAGTTGTCGCCCCAGGTTTCGCGTGAGATTGTCAGAAGAAGGGCCTGTCGGCGTCCCGCGTCGAGCCGGTAGTAGGGCCTGCCGTAGCTCCCGTCGGCGCTTTCGTTGAGCCATTTCGCCCCCTTTTCGAGAAAACGCTTCTCAGCGGCGGCGAGATAGGGATCGTTCAGTACCCCGGCGAGATAGCCGAGCGCGTTGAGGTGGGCGGGCGAGGGAATCTCCCCGTGTCCGGGAAAGAGGTCGCGATGCAGCACGCCGAAAGTCTGAAAGGGTTCGGACAGGATACTGACACTGCGGGCGTATGCCGCTTTCGCCGTGCGGGGCAGCAGCAGTGCGGAGGCGCCGTAAATCAAGATTTGCCGTCGGTTTATCATAGCGCCGATTGTACCATACTCCCCGCAAACATGACGGTAATGAAGCGCACATTCGATAAAATGGCGAAAAAAATCAGGCTGATCTTATGATAGAACTCGATAACAGAACCGATCTCGAAATCGATCTCGAACATGTGCAGATAATGGCGGATACGCTGACCGGCCGGACGATCGAACTGATCGTCTGCGACGACGAAACGATCCGGGAACTCAACCGCGAGCACCGCGGCATCGACCGGGCGACGGACGTACTCAGCTTTCCGTACGAAGAGGCACCGATGATGCCCCTTGGCAGTATCGTCATCAGCGCCGATTTCGTTCGAAAAGGCGCGAAGGTACACGGTCACGGGGAAGCGGACGAATTGACCCTGCTCTTCCTGCACGGGCTGCTGCACCTGCTGGGGTACGATCACGAGACCGACACGGGGCAGATGCGCCGAAAAGAAAAAGAGCTCATCGAACGTTTCGGCCTGCCGCAGAGCCTGATTGTCCGTACGGAGGAGGCGTGATGGATTTTGTCATTTTCGTCGCCGCAATGGCGGCACTGATCTACGGGGCGGATTTCATCATCAAAGAGTCCGAACGTATCGCCCTGCACTACAATATCTCGCATTTCGTCATCGGCGCGACGCTGATCGGATTCGGTACATCGCTGCCGGAGATGGCGGCGTCGATGATGGCGGCGGGATACGGCAAGACCGACATGGCCGTCGCCAATGTGATCGGGAGCGTGACGTTCAATATCGCACTGGTACTCGGGACGGTCTTTTTTCTGGCTAAAAAGATGGCACCCGAACGTGACCTGTTCAACCGCGACAGCGCCTGGATCCTCTTTCCGGTCATCCTCTTTTTCCTGATGGCTTACGACGGACGGATCGGACGGGTCGAAGGAGTGCTGTTCATGTCCCTGATGGCGGCATACCTGATGTTTTTGTTTTCGACCGACGGCGCCGAAGTCGAGGGTGAGATCGATGAATCGCTCGTCAAAGAGCCGTTCGGATGGGGAAAATCGCTGCTGCTGCTCGGTATCGGCTTCGCCCTGACACTCGGCGGTGCACACTACGTCGTCGAAAGCGGCAGTGCCATCGCGCGGATGTTCGGTGTCAGCGAATGGCTGATCGGGCTCGTGCTCATCGCATTCGGCACCTCGCTGCCCGAACTCGTCGTGTCGCTCGTCGCGCTCAAAAAAGGCAACGCGGACCTGAGCATCGGCAATATCATCGGCTCGAACGTCGCCAACTTCTCGATGGTGCTCGGCGGCGCGGCACTGGTACATCCGCTGGGCGTTTCGCTGCGGGACAATTTCGATATCTACATCATGGCCGCCGCCTCCACGGCACTGCTGCTGATTCTGGCGAACAAACTCTACAACAAAGCAGGCGGTATCTTTCTGCTGATCATTCTCGCGCTGTTTTTGCACAATGCGATCACGGCGGGCTGAAAGGCCTGCCGACCCCTTTCCTCTCGCTACCGTTTGATGTACTTCAGCTCCAGCAGCTTGTCGTAGATCCTCGAGACGATCTCGCCCGCAGCGGATGCACCGTGACCGCCGTGTTCGATCAAAACGGTTACGACGTATTTCGGACGGCGGACAGGTCCGTAGGTCGTCAGCCATGCATGCGAACGGGTATAGTACGCCATTTCGTTTTCTTTGAGGCGCTTTTTCGTCGCCTGGGAGATTCCGATGACCTGTGCCGTGCCGGTTTTCCCGGCGATCCTGATCTTTGAAGTGATATGTTTCGTCGCAGTCCCGTTGGGATGGTTGCAGACCTGCACCATCGCTTTTCGGATAATCGGCAGCAGGGCTTTCTCTTCGGGTGTCAGGACATCTTTGAAGACCGGTTTCGTCAGGTTGCCGTCGATCATGCGCGCCAGACGGGGGACGGGCAGTTTTCCCCCGGCGATCAGCGCGGTATCCTGGGCGATCTGTATCGGTGTGACCAGCAGGCTGCCCTGCCCGATGGAAGTATTGAGCGTCTCGCCGATATACCACGGCTCGTTGTAGCGCTGCCGCTTCCAGGCCCGGTCGGGTACGGTGCCGATAAACTCGTTGGGGAGGTCGATCCCCGTTTTTCCCCCGAAGCCGAACCGTTTCAGCCCGCTGCTGATGGCGGCGATGCCGACTTTGAGGCTGCCTTTGTAGAAGTAGTCGTCGCAGCTTTCGCGGATGGCTTTGTTGATATCGGTCTTGCCGTGTCCCCAGCTCTTCCAGCAGCGGAAATTCCGGTTGCCGAGCTTCATGGAACCGCTGCAGGTCACGTACCACCACTGACTGATGCCGTGATCGAGATAGATCAGTCCGATCGGCGGCTTGATTGTCGATCCGGGAGGATAGAGGCCGTTGACGATTTTGTTGGTAAAAGGCATATCGAGATCGTTGATCAGGGCCTTCCATTTTTTCGATGAAATCCCCGAAACGAAGGTATTCGGGTTGTATTCGGGATAGCTTCCCGCGGACAGGATCTCGCCGTCGAGTCCCATGACGATGACCGCCCCCGCACGGTCTTGCATCAATTTCGTGATATAACGCTGCAGACGCATATCGATGTTGAGAACGAGGTTGCGGTTTTCGATCGGTTTTTTCGTCTGAAGGACCGAAACCTCTTCGTTGAGCGCGTTCATCTGCACCGTACGCTCACCCGGTATACCTTGAAGATAGCGGTTATACCGCTTTTCAAGACCCGACTTTCCGACAATGCCTGTCAGCTTCAAGACCGGATCGGCATCGATCTCCTTTTGGTTGGACTTGGCGGTATAGCCGATGATATGCGCGGCGACTTTTTGATAGGGATAATAGCGTTTGGGCGCAGGCGAGACCTTGATACCGTCAATGAGGTTGAGTTTTGAATAGACCGGCAGGATATCTTCGTACGAGACGAAATCGACGACGGCGATATCGTGGTGGTTATAGTGCGAATCGGCGTGCACGTAGTTTTTGTACAGCTTCGTTTCATCCAAAAACGGCAGAAGATCGGCGATTTTGCCGATGATTTCCCGGAGCCTGCTTTGCGCTTTTTTCGTATTGAGGTGCGGTACGATTTCGATTTTGAACCCCAGTTTGTTGATTGCAAGGGGTTTGAAATTGCGATCGAGGATCTCCCCCCTCACCGGTGCGATATGCTCGGTTTTGATCGTATTCTCGGTCGAGAGCTTTTCATAGTAGCGGTTCGAATGTACGCTGAGATAAAAGACGCGGCTCAGCAGCGATATCCAGACGAATACGAATACGGCGACAATGATCCGCGTTTTCACAGCAGTCCCGCCATGAGAAATTCGATCGGGATATAAAACATTTCCCGCCAGTCAAGCTGCGGCGGCTGCAGCGCGAACATTTTCGCCGTCAGCATCATGAACATCCAGTATCCGAGATAGGCGTACGTGACGAGAAGCGCATCGAGGCACCATCGGCAGGAGATCGCCTTGCGCAGTTTCGGCAGTACGAGGAAATAGCTCAGGGTGAAGAAGATAACCGTGCTGAAAAGCAGATACCCTTTGGCGGCTTCGGCGATCAGCAGCATGACGACAAGTATCGTGAAGCGCCGGCTGTCGCCTTTGTCCAGCGCGCGGATATAGAGGATGAAAAGCAGCCCGAACAGCGGCGGCAAAAAGAGGTAGCGCATGGAAAGCGCCTCGTAGACGAGAAAAAGCAGTACCGCCGGCAGGGCGCTCAGAGGGTTTTGACGAGTGCGATTTCGTTGCATACGGGAAAGTGTTTGCACTTGATGCAGTCCGCCCAGATTTTATGTTCGGGCAGGCTCTCTTTGGGGATCTCCGTAAAAGAGAGCTTTTCGAAAAAGGCACTGGCGTAGGTCAGCGCCAGGATGCGTTCGAGTCCGAGAGAACGCCCCTCTTCGACGGCGAGCGAAACGAGTTCGGCTCCGATACCGTGCCCGCGATAGGCCGCATCGACAATCAGCGAACGGATCTCCGCCAGGTCGGGAGAGTGGATATGCAGCGCCGTGAAACCGACCAGCTTCTTTCTGTCGAACGCCAGAATATATGAACGGATGTTGGTTGCGAGTTCATCATCGCTGCGAACGAGAATCGTCCCGTCTTCGACCTGCGGCGCCACGAGTGCCTGCATGGCACTGATATCGCCCAGAAGCGCCTTTCTATACGTGATCGCCATCGCCGCCGTCTTTGAGAAAATTGTAGATGATTCCCGCCAGTTTGGAGATGCCGCGTTTTTTGCTGCTCGAGACGATCAGCGCACCCGGGTAATCTCTTCGGAGTGCTCCGAGCTCTTTTTGATTGAGCTTGTCGGCTTTGGTGAACACCCGCAGGATATACTGACCGGGACGGCAGATCTGTTCGAGATAGTCATGTACGGAGCGGTCGACCGGCAGATCGGGATGCCGTGCATCGACGAGATGGATGAATAGTTTGATCTGCCGGCGGTTGGAGATGAACTCCGTCAGGTTCCTTTCCCAGTCATGCTTGATCGATTTCGATACTTTGGCGTAACCGAAACCGGGCAGGTCCACAAACAGCGCCGGCAGTTTTTCGCGTGTCTCCCGATCCATGAACGTCACGTCGAAATAGTTGATCAGACGGGTCTTTCCGGGAGTCGAGGAGACTTTGGCAAGGTTTTTACGGTTGCTCAGCGCATTGAGCAGGGAGCTTTTTCCCGCATTCGAACGGGCCATAAACGCCACTTCGTTGCACTCGGGGTTCTCCGGGGCCTGTGTCAGGTTGGCGGCACTGGTCAGGAAACGGGCTTCGACGATTTCAATCATTTTCGCTCTTTTTCCGGCAGGTTGAAGATCATGATGACGGGCTGGTCACGGGCGCCCTTCGCTTTTGCCGTGCCTTTTTTGATATTGACGACGACCTCTTCCCCGTCGATCTGCTTGTGTTCGTCGATCTGCATCAGATGCACGTCGCCGAAAAAGCGGTATTCCTGCTCCAGCGGCTTGAAAACGACCTTGTCCGCCCGTCCGCGATAGGTGGCGTTGTCATCGGTTTCAAGAAAGAACGACGCGTTGCCGTCGGCGACGTATTTCACCGGCCTGCGTTCGGCATCAGTATAGACCTCCACACGCGAAGCGTTGAGCTCGTCGCGCCCCATCCTGATCTTCACATGTCCTTCGAATACCGAACGCCCGGACTTTTCGTTCCCCTCAAAACTGTCCGCTTCGATCTGCAGCTGTTTGGCCGCGAAGAGCGTCACGGAAAAAATTCCGATGAGAAAAAACGCCTTGAATGGATTCACATTTGCTCCTTGATAGTATAAAACGCCCGGACCCGCCGCGCGGCGATATCGCCGCTTTTGCTGTTATATTCAAGATCGTGGCCGATGACACGGTCGCTTTTTTGCCACATGACGAATTTTCCCGGAACGTGAACCGCACTGCGGTCGAGGTTGTATTTCGCCCGGTCCGATTCGAATACGAGAC
>JALWNV010000059.1 GCA_027083665.1 Helicobacteraceae bacterium | reverse complement strand
CTCAATCGTCAGCTCGGCCTCTTTGACGATTTCCTGGAACTGGGGCATGCCGGGCGTTTCGCCGAGGCGGTTACGGAGAAGAAACTTTTGAAAAATCCGGTACTCAAACATCCGAAACTTACCAAAGACGGCGCTCGGATGCTTTCACAGTTCTATGTACTGATGCAGGGAATCAAAAACCTGGCCCGTCCGCAGAACGTCGTGCACAAAATCGCCGCTTCGGATCTGTATATTCAGGTGTCGGAACAGCTGGCGGCGCGGCGGGCGCTTCTTCCCGACGGGCAGGTGGACGAGCGACTCAAATCCGAAGCGCTTGAGCGTATCCGCCGGAAACCGCTGGTTTTGCAGGAGTTGGCGAAACCCTACAAAGAGCATGAGCGTTTTCTCAATGCCATGATCCTGGGTTCGCAGGATCTGACCCAGGGAGAAGGGGTACATCTGCTGAGTATTCATGCCTCGAAAGGGCTGGAGTACAAAGAGGTGTATGTTATCGATCTGATGGACGGGCGGTTTCCCAACCGCAAACTTATGGGCAGAGGCGGAAGTCTTGAAGAGGAACGGCGGCTTTTTTACGTCGCCGTGACCCGGGCGAAAGACATTCTCTATCTCAGTTTCGCCAAATACGACCGGATCAAGAAGATCACATTTGTTCCGTCGCAGTTTTTATATGAGGCCGGTATGATAGCTCCGGATGAAAATTATGCAAAACTGGTAAAAAAAGAGGAGGATAAACAAGCCCCGTAACGGTTGCCGCCATACTCCCGGCGGAGCGGGAAGAGGGATGGTTTATCTGCGTCCCTGGACCGCGTCGTTGAGCGACCACATCGGCAAGAAGATACCCAGTGCGAGCAGCAGGACCATCGAGGCGATCATAAAGAGCATGATCGGTTCGATCGCTTCGGCGAGACCGTCAATGATCTGGTCGAAGCGCATCTTGTAGTAATCGGTGACTTTTTCGAGCATGCTGTCGAGCTGGCCGCCCTGTTCCCCGGCGGAAATCATCTGAATGATCATATTTTCGAACAGTCCCGTATCGGCAAGGCCTTCGCTCAGAGAGGACCCTTTCTCGACGGCTTGTCTGACAGTCATCAGTTTGTCCTGAAGGGGAAGGTTGTCTATCATGGCGATAGAGGTGTCCAGCGCATCGGCAATGGGGATCCCCGCTTTGACGAGTGCGGAAAAGACCAGCGTAAAACGGTTGAGGGTGGAGTACATAATCAGATCTTTAATAAGATAAGTACGTAACAGTATCTGGTGCCAGCCGTACCTGAATTCTCTGCTCGTATTGAGCATGTATCTGAAGACGATGACCAATATCACGATACCGGCAAGGATATAGGGGCCGAAATTGTTGAAGAGGTACTCCAGTTTCAGCAAAACGATCGTCGGAAGCGGCAGTTCGGCATGGAGATCTTCAAAAATCTTTTTGAATTGGGGAACGACGTAAGAGATCAAAATCGTAAATGCGACGGCCATGGCGATCATCACATTCCGCGGATAGGCCATCGCTTTTTTAAATTTGATCACGTTACGGCGAATCTCCTCCAGCA
>JALWNV010000058.1 GCA_027083665.1 Helicobacteraceae bacterium | reverse complement strand
ACCATATGCTGATGTACGACAGTTTCGGGGCGATGAAGATCGCGCACGCCATCGAGGATGCGGTGGGCAGTATCCGAAAGTGCCGTTCGTGCGGGGGGCTAAGCGAGGATGAACTCTGTGCCGTCTGCTCGGACGAAACCCGTGATGTCTCGCTGCTGTGCATCGTCGAAAACGCCAAAGACATTCTGACTATCGAGGAGAACGGGCTGTTCGGGGGGCGGTACTATGTCCTCGACTCGCTTGAACGTCTGGATGTCGATCATTTGAGGGCCACGGTGCAAAGCGGGGTCGAGGAAGTGATCTTCGCCCTGACACCTTCGATCGCCAACGATGCGATTATGCTCTACATCGAAGACCGTTTGCAGGATATCGAGATCCGATTCAGCCGGATCGCGCAGGGAGTGCCGACAGGCGTCAGCCTGGAAAATATCGATATGCTCTCGCTGGCGCGGGCACTCGAAGACCGGGTAAAGGTGTAGAATACAGTCTGTTCAGGGCTTCGGAACGCGGTAGGTGACTCTCCATGAAGCGGTTTTCCCGGCCTTGAGCGTGACGGGGAAGCGGACGGTATAGCCGTCGGGACGGGTATAGCGGCGTGACGTGTTGATAACGGTGCGCCGGCGGGCATCTTCGATGACACCCGGGACGTTGACATCGACAGATTTTGTTTTATCGGAGCGGTTGATCAGGGTATAGCGTATGCTGACTTCGCGGTAACGGCTCTGGTCGGTGCTGCTGAGCAGGCGGTTTTTCGCGATGAGGTCGAAGTTGGTCCCCAGACGCAGTTTCACCTTTTCATTTTTGGGCGTGTTTTCGAGACGGGTCTCCCCCAGCAGTACCGTCGTGTCGCCGCTTTTGGAATAGCTTCGGACGATCCCGCCGGGCAGGGGGATGTCCAACGGCGAGAGCTCGACATACTGGTTGACGGGACGTTTCTGTTCGCGGCCGGTCGTGAACGGGTTTTGCATGGTGACGTCGTAGAGGCGTTTGACGGCGTGGCGCGGTTTGTCGATAAATTTGATCTGCGTTTTCTCGTTGTCGGCGAGGGTGACTTTGAACGGAACCGAGTAGAGGTGGTATCCCTCGTGTGCGGCATGGGCGACGGCCGGTGAGGGCATGGCTTTTTCCATACGCATGACATTGTCGTACATGACGGGAGCCTGCGCCCGGTTGATATCGCCGGCGAGCAGGTGCAGTCTGATCTGCTCGAAACGTTTACCGGAGCGGTTGTCCACGGTGATCCAGCCCGTCAGATCGGCATTGTCGTCATGCAGGTTCAGAATGTAGTCGCTTTTCCACCGGATGCCCGTGATAAGATAATCCAGCGCCATCATTCCGTCGATGTCGCGCTCGGCAGCGATATTCCAGACGAGGGAAGGTTTCATGATGAGCGTGTCGGGGATGGCGTCGAAGATAAAATCCCCCGGCGCCATACCGCTTTCGATGCCGTCAGCCGTCTGCACAACGGCGGGATCGACCGCGACGAGCGTGCCTTTTTTAACGGTTCGTTTTTCCGGCGGACCGCTTTTGTAGCGTACGGGCTTGCCGATATGCGCCCGGAGGATCTTCTGCAGCGTGATACGGTCGAAACGGTACTGCTGCGAATAGAGCGTGATGCCTTCGGGCAGTACGACGTTGACCGAATCGGTCTGTACGGTCGTGGCGACGCCGGGATAGACGATGTCGCGGTCGCTCTTGTCCACGGCGAGCGCACGCTGTTCATGGACCAGCCCCAGATTCGAGTTGTAGATGACGAGTGCCGGGGCTTCGGGTTCGGATGAGAGGGTCGAAGAAAAGAGCGCCGAGGCGGCGAGAATAGAGAGGGTCGGCAGTTTCGGAAATGGCATAGCGGCTCCTTATTTTTATTTTCCCAGTCTATCGAAATTTGGGAAATTCTCAAACAACCGTTGTGCTATAATGTACCCATATCAAACAAAGGATGCCCATGGCAAAGAAAGACAAGAAAAAGGCCGCCAAGAAAAAAGCGGAAAAAGAGCTGCTGAAAATGAAGAAGAAGTCGGCAAAAAAAGCGGAAAAGAAGGCCAAGATAAAAGCCGATAAAAAGGCTTCGAAAAAGGTGAAAAAACCGGTCTCCAAGAAGAACAAAAAGCTTAAGTCCAAGAAAAAAGAGAAGGCGAAAAAGGCTTCGAAAAAATCCAAGAAGAGCAAAAAGTCCAAAAAGTAACCGTTTCGGATAAAATGTGAAATTGCCGCAAAAAACGGTAATTTTCACTTTTATATTTCATTAAGTATGTCTACTCGAGCTTCCCTCATCTTATCAGGATAGTCAAGCCAAACTCTATACCGGTTGACCTTCATATCCAATCAATCAAATTGCACTTATTGGTTGAATTCGCGTTGTCTAAGTATTTTGGATGGTGAACACAACGAAAGCGGCGCTACAGACGCCACGAAAATTTTTATCCGCTTTCCTCTTCTTCTTGCCCTCATCTTTGGCCCATCTTCAAAAGATTGGGCAAAGATGTACAGCTTATTCGTTAGTTGCTAATTTCCATAAGGTAATATCTTGTTTGCACACTCCTGCCACATAAAGATAGTAGTGCTGATACTCATCCATTTTTATTTTGCTGCTGTAACAGTCATCTTGCGGCGCGATATAGACACTATTATCAGCAAAACCGCGCCCAATATTGGCCCACCGGTCATATTTCCATACCTGCATATGCTGTCCGTGCTGAGCACCGCCGTAACTGAATACATCTCCTACAATATAGTACGACCAGCCAATGTCGTTTATGATGAAATCTCTCCAGACAATATGATGTGAATCGTCCGAACTCTTAGTCACCTCGAGCATCTCGCCGACCTCATTACGTCTTGGGACGCCATTGTCGTCATAATAACGGAGGAACATCGTCATGACACCATTCTCGCATCGACCTCCCATGACACCGATTTCATTGTTTTTCGTTACATGAACAGCACTGATGGCAGCGGCATCCTGCGCACAGGGGGTGAAAGCCCGTTCGTCGTCGGCATAGCCGTTTTGACCGAACGAAGTATCGAGTTGTCCGTCCCGGGTGTATCGGGCCAGCACAATATGATACCCGTCATCTTCATCCTCCGCTTCGGCAACGATGATGTTCCCATTGGCATCCCAGTCCATTTTTGCCGCCAACACGCCATGCTGGTCGTTGAATGAGACGATTCCCGGCGTGAACAATACATCTCCGAATGTCGTATCCAGGGTACCGTCCATCCGCAGCTTCATAATGCCGCTATACTGGGGTGATGCATCGAGCAGAGTATATGGGCGTATGCCTAAAACGTAAATGGACGAACGCAATGTATCGACCAGCACCTGTACGGGAGAGCCGAACATGAGCGTGGGATCAAAAAAAACACCGCCCCTATTGAAATCCGTATCGAGTCTACCACTTGTCTCGAACTTCCATACGATTGGAAGATACAGCCAGTTGTTATAACGGCTGACAGTATCCTCCACACTCACCGTCCCTACAACTATTGGCTGCGTATTATTGACAGGATACACAGCCATATCGGTCGTCATGCTTTCTTCATCCGGTGGGAATATGGCATTGCCAGAATTACCGAAATTGGCGTTGAAGACTCCATTCACCCCATAATTGAGCAACACAGGTTGGGTTGTCGAGACTTCATCATTCGAGTAAACATTACCCGAGACGAAAATCTTGGTACCCGTCACCTCCAGGCCTGATACCGACGGGTTGGCAGGTGCGAAACTTTTCTGTGCAACACCGTTGTGGCCGAATGACCTCACAACCGGACAGTTCGACGTTGATACAGTACCGGAATCCTCGTTTTTTCCTTCCCCACACCCGGTGAATAAAAATACCGTCAATACGATCGGGGAGAAAACCTTGATTGCAGTATGAGTCAATCAATCTCCTTTGTACAAATTTTCTTCTCAACGATATTTTGCGAACAACAGGTTGAAGTCTGATCCGTTACTTTCATGATACCCGGTCATCGCGATCGATCCGTCATTCGTCACCGTTACCGCTTTGGCGACTTCGACAGGATTTATGATCATGTCCTTGTCGATGATCCTGCTCGAAATCTTTTCGCCATGCGAATTTACTTCCACGACAATAGGGCGGCTGTAGCCGGCACCTCTGCTGTCGATGTAACTCGTATACCCGACCAGAACGAATCCATCGCCGTTTTGACCGGGAGAAACGTCGTAAGCGACCCCTTTGTCGTATATTTTTTCCCAGAGCACCGTACCGCTCGTATTGATTTTCATCAACATCAAATGGTCGGCTTTATTCCATGGATCGCTGTTTTTGGACCCGGCAATGACAAATTCATTGTTGGCAGTTTTTACGATCGAATAGCCGATAGTGCTTCCGGTCGTGCTGCCTACCGTTTTTTCCCACAACTTGTTTCCATTGCTGTCAGTTTTGACGATATAGAGTTGGTTTTCCAGTAATCCTGTATTTTTGTTTCCTACTGCGATTAAGCCGTTATCATCCGTCGCTACCACGTCATTGCCGGACTCGTTGACGTTACGTTCGCCAAAAGCGAAAATCTGCGGCCAGCTGGTATCCCCGTTTTTTGAAACCTTCATCAACAGCATGTCGGTTGTACCGTATGTATCGTAGGAGGTACTCGAACCGACGATCACGTAACCGTCATCTACCTTAATGATCGAATTACCTATGTCGCTTCCGGTACCTCCATACTTTTTGTTCCATATTTCATTGCCGTTTGTATCCACTTTGATCAGATAGACCTCGTCCGAGAAAGCTGTTGTGTAGGGAAGTCTTGTGCTACCGACCACCATATACGCTCCATCACCGGATTTTATGATGTGATGTCCTTCATCATTGTCAATATCACCAAATGTTTTGGCCCACATCTGGTCGCCATCTGCATTGATTTTAAACAAATACATATCTCGCATTCCGGCTCCAATCGCCTCGGTATATCCGGTCATCAGGTAACCTCCGTCACCCGTATTCAGCAAATCGAATCCAAGCTCATTGCCGGCATAACCATAAGAACGCACGATTTCGGACCCTTGTGTGCTGCCGCTATTAGCAGAGTTGCTGTTTCCTTTGTTCTGATTGTTTTTAAGGTCATCCGGATTGCATCCGCTGAAAACAAACACTGAAGCCACAAGACTCAGTTGAAGCAAATGCTTGCACTTTTTCATTGCGATTTCATACATCTTTCATCCTTCCAAAATAATAATGTAACTTATATATAATATTATACCAACAAATCTAAGACAAAATTTAATTCATATCGGTTAATAGTGTCAGGTGATAACTATAACTTTCAGGCAGGGAATCGGCCGGACATTCTCTATGAATGATTGATAGCGCTGTAAAGGTACTCACCGGGTTTTTTTACCATACCCGCTTTGACAGGGTTGTTTTCGATATAGCCGATCAATGTGTACAGATAGGATTCATCCGTCACATACCACGATTTGAACCGTCCCTGCCGGAGATGGCCGGAGCGACTGTATTTGCGGGTGAACCAGATCGCATAAGAAGCGTTGAGATGTTTCATGTACTTCGAAAGGTTCTCCTGCGTCGTTTCGATGAGCAAGTGGTAGTGGTTGCTCATCAATACATAGCCGTTGACGCTGACACCGTAGAGTTATCACCCGGCACCTATGCCGGAAAGAAACAACTCCATATTATCGTCATGGCACGCGTAACCGTTTTGTAATCGAATCGTTCTACACTGCTCCTGCAAAAAAAAGGAGCGAAGATGCTGAAAAGAACATTAACGGCTTTCGGACTGATAGCCGCTCATGCCGTTGCCGACGGCGATATCACTGTCATCGACCGGGACTCACCCGACTTTCTGCTGGGAAAACAGACCCGGGTCAATATGAAATTCATTCCGGGCGATGCGCCCGATATGTGGTTCAAGGCGGGGATCCGCGTTCAAGGGACGCTGGAGAGCAAACACACCGACTATAAAAACCCCGCGAAAAAGGACACCTCCATCCAGGATGCCTATCTGCGCCGTGTCCGATTGGAAGTCGGCGCCGGGTTTGGCAAACACACCTCGTTCGTCATGGATATCCGCAACGATAAATCGAACTACGGGATCGAAAATACGGAAGGCAGCTTCAATGTCGGCGATGCCTATTTGAAAATCAAGAAGCCGTTCGATTCGTCGCTTGTCAATTTCAAGTTCTACCGTGCGAAAATCGACGTTTCCAGAACGGAAACGGTCAAGTCCGCCTATGTCATCGCGTATGATCGCCCCTATGTCGCCGATGCGGCCGCTCAATACATTTCGTTCAACCGGCGCGGGACCAATGCGCAGATGTACGGCAATTGGAAAAACAAGGTTCACTATCAAGTTGCCGTCGGTTCGGCATCTTCGCCTGAAAAGATCATCGATGCGTACGGCAAAAAAGGGACAGATTATGTCGATCTCAAAGACCAGAGCTTCTTTTACGGAGGAAAGGTGAGATTTTCGCCTTTTGACGGATGGGAGGAGAAGAAAAGAACGGAAACCTATTTCGCACAGGGAAAGCACGCCGGTATCGGTGTGGCCTACTGGACCGTTCCCACCCTCAAAGGAAGCACAAACTACCGGGCGGGTTCAACCGGGTATACGAACACGTTTGACCTGAGACGGGAGCTTGTCAATATCGAAGCGTCGGCACACTATAAAGGCTTTTTCATTCAGGGGGAGTGGTTCAGGTTCAAAGATGTCGTCGCAGACTGGACGCCGGGTAACAACGAGGCTTTGAAAACCGGCGATTCGACGGGATGGTACGTCACGGGCGAATATGTCATCAAGCAGTTGAGCTATATCGCACCGTATGCCCGGTACGAAAGGTGGAATCGGTTTGATAGCAAAGACGGCTATGAAATTACTTCGGTGCTTGCCGGCATCAACTGGTATCTGCGCGGAAACAGCACAAAAGTCGGTCTGCAGTACCAGAAAGATTCCTATGGAGAAAACACGGGGGATAAAGATGTGACCTATATGCGGATTACGTCCCAGTTTTTCTTTTGACACGTTCTGCGTTTTTCGAAAAGCTGAATATAACACCGGCGTTGAGGCATCCGGTCCGGAAACGATGGACTCGGAGACTTTAGGCCCGCGTTTTCAGGAACTTTTCGACCTCATCCGCCGGCAGGGGTTTCGCGAAATAATACCCCTGCAAATAGCGGCAGCCCTTTTCTTTCAGATAATCCGCCTGTTCTTTTACCTCGACCCCTTCGGCTATGATCGCCAGTTTCATACTTTTGCCCAGGGCCATGACGGCGTCGATGATAGCGGCATCTTCTTCGTCGTCTGG
>JALWNV010000057.1 GCA_027083665.1 Helicobacteraceae bacterium | reverse complement strand
TCGCTTCGTACATGTTGTACGTCTCGCCGGTGGAAGTGAGCTTGCCGTGATAATTGGGCCCGTACCAGCTCGCTTTGCCGTCGAACGTTTCGCCTTTTCGCACGACAGTCGGGTGATAGGTATGCCCGTTGACGGTATACGGACGCATGGTCGGGGAGGTGTAGGTCGATCGGTCCGGAACGCTTTGCGCCGCCGGGGACTTTTGCAAAGCGGAGTGTCCGGGAACGCCGCGCGTACTGCAGCCGCCGAGCACGATGGCAAAGGCTGAAAAAAGCAACAATCTAATCATAAATGCTGAGTCGGTCGCCGATACGGATTACGTCGCTTTCGAGGTGGTTGATCTTTTTGAGTTTCGCGACGGAAAGTTTGAAAGTTCTGGCGATTTTCGCCAGCGAATCCCCGCGTTTGACGGTGTATTTCCCGTCTTGGATATCCATCGGTTTCGCCACGGGGATAACCAGCTTCTGCCGGATACGCAGGCGGGTGCTTTTGAGATGGTTGAAATCCCGAATGATCCGGTACGGGACATGGTACTTCTTTCCGATTTTTGAAAGGTTCTCGCCCGGTTTGACCGTATGCAGAACGTAAAAACTCTCCATCGGCGCCGGTTTGTAGACCTGCCGGAACTCTTTGAGTTTGACATAGGGGATGTAGATCTCGTAGCTTTCACTCTCCGGCGGTACGAAATCGTACTTGAGATGACGGTTGAGTTCCTGCAGCTTGTACAACGGGATGTGAAGCTGCTTCGCGACGCGGCTGAGCCGTTCGCCGCGAGCGACTTTCACCTGC
The DNA here is from genome assembly GCA_027083665.1 of Helicobacteraceae bacterium. GTDB lineage: Bacteria > Campylobacterota > Campylobacteria > Campylobacterales > Sulfurimonadaceae > Thiomicrolovo. The sequence goes on along the minus strand of JALWNV010000057.1, from coordinate 771 downwards.
GCGATCGAGTAGGCGTTGGCACGGTTGAGCATGTAGGCGTACTCTTTGTTGATCAGAAAATCCTCGTCGGAGGCCAACAGTGTCAGGGCCACGATCTTGCGGATATAGCGGCGGCTTTCGCGCGGCAGATACTTGCGGCGGGGGTCCAGCAGCACTTCCAGGTTGTCGGTCCCGGCCTTTTTGATCGCGCGGGCGACCCGTCCCTCTCCGCAGTTGTAGGCCAGCGCGGCAAGGTACCATTTTCCAAAACGTCTGTGCAGTGCTTCGAGGTATTTGACGGCGGCTTTCGTTGACTTGACGAGATCGCGCCGTTCATCGACGTAGTCGTTGATCTTCAGGCCGTAAAGGCGCCCTGTTTTGGGCATGAACTGCCACAGCCCCGAGGCTTTTTTGTGCGAATAGGCTTCGAGGGAAAAGCCCGACTCCGCCATCGCCAGAAACAGAAACTCGCTCGGTACCTCCGACTCCGCGAGGATCTCCTTGATCATCGGGATAAAGAGGTAGGCTTCGTCGAGGCTTTTGAAAAAGTGGCGGTGTTTGTATTTGGCGCGTTTTTGCTTCATGATCTTCTGAAGTTCCGCGTCATTGAGGAAAGAGGCCGGAATGTCGAACGAACGCACGATCTGCGCCTCTTTGTTGTAGTTGGTGTCGAACGTCAACGCCCCGAAGAGCATGAGCGGCACCGTCATGAGAAAGAGAATTTTTTGAACCAAACCGACCTGCCCAGTCGCGGCTGAGGGCGAGGTACTCCGACGCGCTTTTGTAGACACG
>JALWNV010000056.1 GCA_027083665.1 Helicobacteraceae bacterium | reverse complement strand
CAAACATCAGCGAAGCGAAGGGCATATACAATACACCCTTGTCGTAACGCGAAAAAAGAGCGAGAACATACCGGTCCCGCCCATCACCCGTCACCATTCACCTCTCACCATTCACTGACTACCCCCGCCCCCGGCCGGCAGCCTCTTTGACCATCTCGTACGCGGCATTGATCTCTTGCATCTTCTTCGTCGCTTCGGCGATATACGCCTCGTCGGCCCCTTTGGCTTTCATCAGATCCGGATGATACTGTTTGACCAGCGCACGGTATTTTTTCTTGACGGTTTCAAGCGGGTCCTGCGCGGAGACGCCCAGCAGCGCGTAGGCATCGTCGAGGCTTTGACGTGTCGGACCGGCCCGGTAAAGCGAAGCGAACTGTTCCATAATGGCGTGCGCCTGCTGCGGATCGATCTGCAAAAACGCGGCGATCTTCGTCAGCAGACTCTCTTCGGCATGCGTCAGCACCCCGTCGATATAGGCGAGGTTGACCAAAAACGCGTACATCCCCAGCCGCTCGCGCGGCTGACGGCGCGTCGCCTGCTGCAGCTGCAATGCAATCTCATCGATATTGAACCGGCGATCTTTTTCGCGGTTGAAGATCGCCTTGAGCTCCTCGCGTGCCTGCTGCGGCTGCGCGAAAGCGGAGGCGATGTCGGTAAAGGTATTGCCGATGAGTTCCGCCTCGAGCGTATCAACCCGGCCGTCGGCTTTGGCGACTTTTGCCATCAGTGCGACGAACAGCCCCAGTTCCGACTGTGCGATCCGTTCCGCTGTCGGCCGGTTCGCCTGCGTAAAGGCACCGCTTTGCTGATAGCGGCTGTAGCTTTTGAATACCCAGTAAAAAAAGAGGCCGACCGCCATAAAAAAAAACAGAGAACTCATATCGATCCTTTCTTGTCGTCTTCCGGTCCGTCGATCTCGATACCGACCACCTGATCGAACGTCACCACATCCGTCGCGTCGGCACTTCCGACCAGATAAAAATGGCGGGCGTCTTCCATCCGCAGCGGGTCGTACATCCCTGTCCGCCGCACCTCCTCCGCATCCAGATACCGCAGCACCGCACCGACGGTGAAGCGCTGGCGATAGTCTTCATCGTCATCCGTGCGGGCATACTCGATGCGGTCACCGATACGAATGAGCCGATGGCGCCGGGTATCCGCCGCCTTTCGCACCAACGGATACAGCAGCGCCGCCGCCGCCGCGACAACCGCCGCCGCCGACGGATCGACAACCGCGACGGGCAGAACGATCAGCAGCGACAATGCGGCCCATATCGTCAGAACAACCATCCCGAAACGCTCGAAAGCGATGACACGAAACGCCAATACAATCGAACGCAGGGTATGCAGCCATACGAAAAACCGGTTCATCCATCCCCTTTCGGCTCGAAAAACGCAATTATACAGCAAAGCGCATTATTAGCAATCTGCTGTTACCATCGCACTATGATACAACACTGCTGGAGGCGGCTGCATGCGTTTTTTTCACCCTTTCGTTTTTCTCTCCTTTTGGTTATTTCTTACCGGCTGTATGACGCCGGAAGAACCGCAGACTCCCGACTGGGTCGTTCATCCGCCCGAAGCCACGGCGCAGGAGCTGTACGGTGTCTCCGTCGCCTCATCGCTGCCCAAAACCGTGCTCTCCGCGGTCGGCGGCCTCGCTTCGGCCGTTTACGATGCCGCGCAGGAGCCTTTGCGGAAATACCCGCTCGACTCGCTGCAGCTTCAGCGCACCCGCCGTGCGATGAAAGCGGTTCTCGCATCGCTTGACTACGACGGTGTCGAGGTCAAGAAGAAGGCACCGATGGACAAAAACGTCGCCGTACTGATCGCAATGGAGCGCGCCGACCTCATCACGCAGCTGACCGTGCGGCTGCAGTCGCATATCCGGCGGCTCGAAACAGAGATCGCCGCCAACACCGAGGGGCAGCCGTTTTTCCAGCGGCTTGCGGTCCTGGGCAAAGTCAATGAGGAACATGCCGAAGTACTTGCCGAGATCGTCCTGCTCGAAACGGCGGATCCTTTCACCGATCTCAAACCCTACCTCGCCTTTATCGAGCGAACGCGCAGCGCCTACGACCGGCTGAAATTCGATGCTTCCGCCTCCGTCATCAGCGATGCGGGCGCCATCGCGTTCGTCGTACCGCTGAAAAAAGCGTTTGCCGCCGAAGGGATCGGAACCGCCTACTTCACGCAGGATGCGAAACACCGCGGTACCGTCTTGCTGTTTGCCGACAAACAGCAGGAACGGACACAGAGGGGCTATTTTCTCAAAATCCGTCTGCGGACGAAAACACGCGCACGCAAGCAGATACTGGCAAAAAGCGAGCACTATTATCAGAAAATTTCTCCCGAAAATTTCAAAACGGCCGAAAGCGCCATCGCCGAAACCTTCGCCGCCGACCTTCGGAACAAGGGGCTGTTTCATACGCTCGGCTTCTGAACCGGAAAAACGGCGCCGTCTGCCGGTTTGGCATAAGAATATGCTATACTGACTCCGGGATTTCTTTCAAGGAGTCAGTATGTCCGGCGCCGCCGCCTTTCGCGCTTTTTTCACACCGACAGACCGCTTCGAGGCTTCCGAACGCATTTTGCAGCACAAGATCACGGCCCTGCTCGTCGTCACCTTTTTTCTGAGCATCGGCATCGCCTTTTTCTCCGTCTACCGTCTGACGACCGGTAATACCGTCGCCGGCGTGAGCCAAGTCGTTTTTTCCCTCTTTCTGATGATCGGATTTTTCCTGCTCAAACATGACAAAAGCGTCTTTACGCCGTTTTCCATCCTCTTTTTTCTGCTCTTTTTCATCTATATCAACATCGTCTTCTTTTTCGTACCGCAAAACCGTCTCAACATCCTCTGGATCGCGACGGCGCCCGTCCCCATCTTTTTCTTTCTCGACCGGCGCGCCGGCTTCCTCATTCTCGCACTGCTGCTGGGATTTGTCTTCTATCTTATTATGTCGCGCTATCCCTATACGGTTGCCGAATATATCACCCTGCTCGCGACATTGGGGACCACCGCGCTGATCCTCTATACCTACGAGAAGATCAAAGACGGCGAACGTGAACGCCTCGAAAACTACAATTACCGGCTCGAAAAGGCGATCGCGGAACAGACCCGGACTCTGTACGAGCAGAACCGTGCACTCGAAAGCAGCCGCAATTCGCTCGAACGGCTCAACGGCGAACTGGAAATGCGGATCGAAGCCGAAGTGAGGAAGCGTCTCGAGCAAGAGCAGATGCTGCTGCGCCAGTGCCGTATGGCAAGCATGGGCGAGATGCTCGACTGTATCGCCCACCAGTGGCGGCAGCCGTTGATGAACATCAACGTCCAACTTATGCATCTGCAGCACGCGGTCGGCAACCGGCACGAAACCGAAAAGCCGCTTGCCGCCATCGCCGAACTGACGGCACATATGTCCGAAACCGTCGAAAACTTTCGTGCGCTTTTCGCTCCGGAACGTTCACAAGAGCGTTTCGAACTGACACCCCTGATCGAAGAAGCCATACGGCTGATGCGGCCCACGCTCAAAGAGGTGCGGTGCCGAATTCGGATCGACGGCGGCCTCACGCTCGAAACCAACCGCAGCGAACTGCTTCAGGTGCTGATCATCCTGATCGCCAACGCCGCGGAGCTTTTCGCAGTGCGAAAGGTTTCCGGTGCGCTGCTGCATATCCATGCCGCCGAAAAGGAGAATACCGTCGCGTTATACGTCAGGGACAATGCCGGAGGCATAGAATCCGATCCGATCGATCGTATCTTCGATCCATACTTTTCGACCAAGCGGCATACCGGCGGTTCGGGTCTCGGTCTTTATATCGCCAAAATCATCGTCGAACGCAATATGTGCGGGCGCATCGAAGCCGCCAATACCGGGAACGGCGCCCGGTTCACCCTGACACTTCCGCAAAAAGGTGCATCATGCTCTCTTTGCTGAACCGGCACGACATTCTGTATGCCGAAGACGATCCCTCGCTGCGTGCGACGATGGGAGAATACCTCAAACTGCACTTTCGCAGAGTGTATCTTTGCGAAAACGGAAAGGAAGCGCTGGCATTGTATCGGGCACACCGCCCCGCCGTCATGCTGCTCGATATCGATCTGCCGAAGATCGACGGGCTCAAGGTCGCCGCCGCGGTACGCGACACAGACCCGCACTGCCGCATTCTGATGCTGACCGCCTATACCGACACGCCGAAACTGCTTGAAGACGTCGAACTGAAACTGACGCGCTACCTGGTAAAACCCGTTTCGCCTGCGGCGTTTGCCGAAACGCTCCGGCGGCTGGCATTCGAGCTGGGGACCCAGATCGGTGATATCGTCCGTCTGGCCGATTCGCTTGTATGGAATGCCCCCCGGCAGCGGCTGTATACCGAAGGAAAAGAGATCATTCTGACCGAGAAAGAGCGGCGGCTGCTAAGGATATTGATCGAACATCACGGCAGGTGTGTGGGGTACGAAACGATTATAAACCTGCTTTGGGACGATGCCTACAGCCGGGCCGTCACCGTCGATGCCGTCAAACGCCATGTCAGTTCCCTGCGGCGCAAACTCCCCGGAGCCCGCATTGAAAGCGTTTACGGCCAAGGTTATCTGCTGCATTGAATCCTCTTCGTCACGTTTTGATCTCATACTTTTTATTAACCCGGAAGAGTTCAATCAAACTCAAACAGCTTTGTCAATTTCGGAAGCATATGCGCTTTTCGGTAAATGAGTACTATACATAATTGCATTAATGCCATGTATATTTATTTTCTTGATAATATTATCTGGATTATGAAAAAACTTCAGTCTATTTAGGGACCGGTGACAGCCCGATAGTATTGCAATAACAGAGTGCCGCCGAATGATTGGAAACAGGGAAATCAAATCCGACGGCAGGATGCCGCACAAGGTGACACAAAACGGCCAAACTTACTATCTCGGCTACGATCAAATTGGGACGCTCAGGGCGGTCAGCAAAGAAGATGGTACAATAGTCAAACGGGTTAATGAGTACGATACTTACGGCAACGTTCTTTCAGACAGCAACGAGACGCTCAAAGTGCCGTTCGGGTTTGCCGGAGGGCTGTACGATCCCGATACGAAGTTGACGCGGTTCGGGTATAGAGACTACGATGCCGGGACGGGAAAGTGGACTGCCAAGGATCCGATTGGCTTCGATGGCGGGGATACGAATCTTTACGGGTATGTGTTGCAGGATCAGGTGGATTTGACGGATACAACAGGATTATCGCAAGCTGATATTTCCAAAATCAATGATGCTTTAGTGCAATATGTAAACAACTTAAATGCTCTTGGATATCGATGTAATAATTGTTCCGGGAATGTAAATAATTTACTTTCCCATGTTTATGGCTATTGGGGTTGTATTGATCAGGCGGAAGGATTGATTTTCTTTTTGAGTCAACTCAATCTGGATGATGATTGGTCATTTTACAAAAATCACCCTTCATTTTGGCATACTAATGTTTTTGCAATGTCCAACAACCAAACTGATCCCATTTTAATCATTGATCCATGGAGATTTACAATAACTATCGGGATTTTGCCATGATGCGTTTTACGATATGGTTATTTATATTCTTATTATTTTTGTATATTGTTGCATCTAAGGGTTATTCGTATCTCAGCCATGAGATAGCTTTTAGATTGACACTTTTTGTATTTGCAATATTTAATGCTTTGTTTGTAACTTATATGACCAAAAATGCAAAGCAAAGAAATGTCTGGCAACAATTTTTGCTTATTATTATCCTTGTAGCATTTATTGTCGTTATGTCCGCTATCTATATTTATTTTCTTGAAAATTATGTTTGGCTTTCGAAGAAACTGTGCATAGGGGTCAAATGACAACTATAACTCATCAACTCCGAAGCATCATTAAACCTGAGAGAGCGTCATAAAGTACCGTCTCACAACACCCTCAAACCAACACACCGCCAAAGAGTTCAACGGCACAATCATGGAGACATACCTCCGGAAAGACTTGCCGACATTACTTGCGGTCTATAACGGCTGTGTGCAAAAAACACACCTGATCAGCCGCCCGTCACGGAGATAATCCGCCCACTTTTGGAGAAGGAGCACGGTTTTATCTTCGCATAGCATATTGCAATTTTCAGCCTGGTGTCGGGAATTTTGGTACGGAGGGGCTATTGTCGCAGATACGGCACAAACTCCCCGGAGCCCGCATTGAAAGCGTTTACGGCCAAGGTTATCTGCTGCATTGAGAAGCGCTTTTTCGATGCATTGTTACGCTTCGTCACGTTTTGGTGTCATACTTTTTTCAAGACAACCCAAAGGAAAAAAAGATGAAAACACGTATCATACTCTCGACCGCGGCAGCAGCCTTGCTGGCGATTTCCGGCTGCGGCGGAGGCGGAAGCGGCGACAACGACAACAGCAGCGGAACAGAAACCGGCAGGGTTGCCGACGGCTATATCTCCGGTGCCTATGTCTGCCACGACACCGACGGCGATATGGACTGTCTCGACGAAACCTACGCCGTCACGACGGCAGCAGGCGGATTTATCCTGCCCGGTTACGACCCTGCACAAACCTTGCTGGTGCAGATCCCGGCCGGCGCCGTCGACAACGGGCCGTTCGCCGACGGCAGCACGACACCCCGCCCCGTCATGACGGCCATGTGGTTCTACCTGCCCGGCGGCGTGAACAGCGTTTTCGCTTCACCCTACAGCACGCTGATCTATCAACTGATGCAAGACCACCCGGGCTGGTCAATCCAGGATGCCGAAACCTATCTCAAAAACCTTCTCGGACTGAACCATATCCCCGGATCGCTCTTCGACGACTACCTCTCGGGACCGGGCGCAAACAGCGAACTGCAGCGACTGGCGGAAACACTCTTTTCCATTCTCGAGGGTTCCATGGCCAACGCCGACCCCGCCGATTCGCCGCAACAGCAGATGCACAGCGCCATCGAAGCGGCGATGCAGCCGCATGACCCCTGTCTTCCGGACCAGATCGTCTACGTCGGCCGCTGCGCATATGACAAGGACCATGACGGCTACCCCGCTCCCGAGGACTGCAACGACTTTCTGACCGATGTTTCACCGGCAGCCGTGGAAATTCCGGGAGACGGGATCGACAACGACTGTGACGGACTTATCGACAACAATACAACAACCGCCGATACTGATGGAAACGAAACCAATATGACGCAGCCCGCCAGCTGTGAAATCCCCGGGGACGGAACGGACAATGACGGAGACGGCCTCGTCGACGAAACGGACGGGTGCATCTCTACCGGCGTCGCCTGCACCTCG
>JALWNV010000055.1 GCA_027083665.1 Helicobacteraceae bacterium | reverse complement strand
ATTATAAGAAAAGGCAGGCTACCTAAATGGGGTGGTCTGCCTTTATGCATTTAAAATGAAAAACAGAATACGGTTTATAGAATAAAAACTATGAAAAAGGTGGTGTAAGATGAGAAAAGTTAGAGCCTTAGATTACAATCCATTAAGAAAGGGTTTAATCAGAAGAAAAGAAATAATATCACCTCCTGACTTATTACATTTACAGAAGAACTCTTTTGAAAACTTTGTCCAATTCCATAAAAATCCTTATGAAAGGGAAAATAAGGGATTAGAAGCTATATTTAGAAGTTCATTTCCCTTTGTAGACCCAAATGACCAGATAGAAATCAGATATATAGCTTATGAGCTTGGGGATTGGGAATGTGGTAAATGTAGAAAGCCTTTACCGGATGATGTTGCAGGTGGTCCAGGAGTAGCATGTCCTCATTGTGGAGGAGTACTTATTTATAAGGAAAAGTATTCTATAGAAGAAGCAAAATATAAAGGATTGACATACAGTGCTCCATTAAGAGTGGTTCTTGAGCTTGTAATAAACAAAGTAGATGAAAAAACAGGTGAAATTGTACCTGATAGAATAAAAAGGCATAAAGTTTACTTTGGTGAAATTCCTCTTCTTACACCTTATGCTAATTTCATAATAAATGGAAGTGAAAGGGTTGTAGTAAGTCAGCTAATAAGGTCTTCAGGTATATTCTATGAGGCTAAGGAAGACAAAACAAAGGATATACTCACAAGAATAATATACAAAGGTAGTGTCATACCTGAGAAAGGTTCAAGATTAGAGTTTGAACATGCAACTAATGTTGAGATTTTCTATGCAAAGATTGATAGAAGAAAACTCTTAGGTACTACAATTTTAAGAGCTTTTGGTGCTGATACCGCATACAAAATATTAAAGGCGTTTTACGGTAATGTAGAGAAGTATCAAGTTAGAGATGGAAAGCTTATAGACCCTGAAAAAGATTTAGAGATATCACCAGAGGAACTTTCAAATAAAGAGATTTTTATCACATATCTAACAAAAGATGAGGACGGAAAAGGAGAAATAAGACAGGAAAAGTATGTTGAACCTGAAAACCTTGAAAAGTACCTGAACGATACACGAATAACAATAGAGGAAGTCGTAGCTATAGAACCTATCGTTGCTATGAAATCCCCTTATGGAAATATAATCATTGAAACACTCAAGAAAGATGAACCGAGAATAAGGTCTTCTTTTACTTTCAGAGATGCTGCTCTTGTTGATATCTATAGAAAGATGAGACCTACTGATACAGCTGTAATGGACCCTAAGGCCTTTCTAAGAAGAGCAAAAGAACTATTTAATCAGTTGTTTTATGACCATGAAAGATTTGATTTATCAAGGGTAGGAAGAGTAAAAATAAACAACAAAGTACACCAGATACCTAATGTAATAAGACCCCTTGATTTAGAAGATTTATTAGAAAAATACCCACCTTTAGCATTAGCTGAAGATGTTAAAGTAGGAAAGGAAGTAATCCCTGCCGGGACAAAAATAGATGAAGAAGTAATAGAAAAGATAAAAAAAGCGAAATACAAAGAAATTAAAGTA
>JALWNV010000054.1 GCA_027083665.1 Helicobacteraceae bacterium | reverse complement strand
TGCGAGTGCATGCCGGGGAGGATTTCAACCATATTGCAACGGGTATACGACGTATCGACGAGACCATTACTTATTACGGCATGCACTCGCATGACCGCCTCGGACATGCCCTGGCGGTCGGTATCGACCCAGCGCAGTGGCTTGAGCGTAACGGTGATGTCTTTATGCGTAAGATCGACCGTTTGGACGATCTGGTCTGGCTGCACAAACAGGTCGGGATGGTGTTGCAGTACTATCCCGAAGCCGTCGGCTTTTTGCACCGTGCCGAGTATCTGATAGAGAAACTGAGTACTGAAATCTATGGTGTGGGTTATTCGCCTCAGCAGCTGTATTCGGCGTGGGAGCTCAGAAAATATTGTCCGATCGAATCTTCGGAAACAATGCGGACAAAGGGAAACGACCTCTATTTTAGAAAAGCTGTATGGCCTAAAGGTGAAGAGAATAAAGATGCAATAGAACTGTTCAGAAGATATCATACAGATGCCAAAGGGCGTGAAAATGGAAATAAAACGCTGCGTTTGGCATACACGGGGAGCAAAGAAGCCAAAACGACCGAAGAGCTGGATGCTTTGGAGCTGGATGTGTTGCGGGCGGTTCAGGACCTTATGCTCCAAAAGATCGCGGATAAGGGGATATACATTGAAGCGAATCCCTCTTCCAATGTCTATATCGCACAATTGGAACATTTTGCCGAGCATCCTGTTTTTCGATGGGATCCTGTCAACGGTTTTGATGAAAAGGAGCAGAAAAAATATAACCGCTATGCCATTCGCAAAGGACGAGTCAGAGTGTGCATCAACACGGATGACCCCTCGATCTTTGCGACGACGCTATTTGCTGAATTCAAACACCTCAAACGTGCAGCCGTAGATGAGCTTGGATACCATAAACCGGCAGTTGAACAGTGGCTTAAAGCGATGCGTCAGTTCGGCAACGAGATTTTCGAATACGATCATCAGGTCTTTGAAACGTTCGTGTAAATTTATAGCTGATGAGAGCGACCTTGACTTGCCTCTGAAAATTTGAGCCGCTTCTAGAGCTGTTTGAAGCCAGTAGCAAATCAAACGATCAGAGCGTATCCGTATCGATGACGAAGGTCACCGGCCCGTCGTTGACGAGGGCGACTTTCATGTCCGCTCCGAAGACACCGCAACGCACGGGGACCGTCTCGGAGGCGAGAGTGATGAAATACTCGTAGAGGCGTTTGGCTTCCTCCGGCGCGGCGGCGTTGTCGAAAGAGGGACGGCGGCCTTTTTTGACCGAAGCACTCAGGGTGAACTGCGAGACGACGAGCAATTCGCCGCCGCTGTCGATCAGCGAACGGTTCATTTTGCTGGCATCGTCGGCGAAGATACGAAGATGGACGATCTTGTCGACGAGCTTTTTCGCTCCCGCCTCCGTATCGCCTCTGACGACGCCCAGCAGCAGCATCAATCCGTTTTCGATGCGTAAGACGGTTTTCCCGTCGACGGCAACAGACGCTTGCGATACACGCTGGATCACGGCGGTCACGGCGTCTGCTCACAGCTGTAGCGGAAGCTGCCGTCGAGGTTTCGCGGCAGGACGAGGGTGCGGAGTTCGGCGTCGCGGCTGCTTTGGCACAGTTGGGCACGGGTGGCGTTGTCGTCGACATATCGCCTGGCGTATTCGGCATTGAAGACCGGTTTCCCGGCATCGATAAAAGGCTGATAGAGGTCGCATTCGTCGTATTGATGGCACTGTTCATTGAGGACGAAGTCGAAAAAGGGCTGAAGCTCGGCCGCCTGGCTGCCGTCGTTTTTAAGAGCGATCGAGAGTTCGCGCTCATGGGCTTGGAGTGAAAGCCATTTGTTCCATGCAAGCTGATCTTCGGCCGTGAGCGCAAAGCCGGTGTCATTGGTATAGGCGTCGATATTGTCCGGTTCGACAGCGTCGCACTTTTTGGAGACGGCGAGGTTGAGGCGTGCAAGCATGATGGGCTTCAGAGCGTCGTTTCGGATGTCGAGCCAGCGTTCGCCTTCCCAGCCGTCGAGATCGTTGCCCAGCACTTCGTCGGGGAAGTCCCCGGCATCCGGCCGCCACGCTTCGTAGCTGCCTGCGCTGAAATAGCAGATGACTTTGCGCCCCTGCGCGTGAAGCGCGTCGATGGTCTGCCGCGATGTCTCGAAGAGGTCGATATCGTAGCTGTCGACGTCGAAAGAGGTGTTGAGATCGCCGGTGAGCTGCCATTGCCATGTCGTGCCGGTATCGGGGCGCCACCATGTTTTCCAGTCGATTCCCGAACACGTCACCGTCGTTTTCCACGGGCCGTCGGGGACGTCGGCTTCGTCGACGAAACGCCAGTCGACCCTGTCGATATCCGCCAGACCGAGATAGTCGCGCACGGCGGGAGAGACATCGAGCCCGGCATGGTCGTTGATCGCATTGGCCGGAGCCGCATCGCCGAAAACATACGCCGCGTCGTTTTCGCCGAACGGACCGACATCTTCCCATTGGGCGTAGGCGGCTGTACCGTTTTTGTCGATCCGGATCCAGCGGTTCTTGCAGTAAGACTCCATGTCGGAAACGTTAATATCCCCCGCCCAGGGGACGGTCGTGTTCGCGTCCGTTTTCCGTATGCCGTTTGCATCGAAATCGTTGTAGGGAAGTGCGAAATAGAACGGGTTCTCCTCCGGAACGAAACCGGCAGGCCGCCAGCCGTCGCGCACGTTCGGATCGTCAATACCGCCGAAATGCTGCATCCACAGATCGTCCCAGGCACCGGCGAGATTGGGGATATGACCGTTGGCGTCGCCGGCCGCTTCCCCTGTCCAAAAGACGGTGACGCTGATATCGTGATGCACGGGATAGGCCGGACGGATGGACGCGTCGCCGCAGCCGAGCAGATAGACGAGGATCGGCGTCAGGGCGGCTTTGGCGATCATTCGTCCGTCCAGTAGCGCTGTTTCGTCAGGCACTGTGTCAGTTTCAACGCCGTTTTCTCTTCATTCTCGATCAGCGGCGCGATCTTCTCCCGCAGCGCTTTGACGGTTTCGTCTTCAAGATACTTCCGATGCGCTTTGCCGCTTTTCCATATCTCGATGATGAGGAAACGTTCACGCGCCTCTTCAAGCTGGTAGAGCTCGAATTTGTGACAGCCTTTGAGCGTCGCGGCATAGGCGGTCAGTTCATTGAGCAATGCGCGAAGGGTTTTCGCATCTTCAGGCGCTGTCGTGATCGTAATCCGGTTGGCAATGACCATAATGTTCTCTCCTCTTTTTTATTCCGCCGGCAGACCGAAAACCGCGACACCGGCCGCAAGCACCGCCATAGCGAAAAAGAAAAGCGACTTGAGGTAATGGTATTTGATATGTTTGCTGTTCCAGGCGACGGCAGTGGCGACAAGCGCCTGCAGCGCGTAGTAGAATGCAAAGGCCTGTGACGCATACGTGATAATCTCGAAGACATTGGATGTCCAGACCAGTGCGATGCCAAGTCCGGCGATGATGAGATAGGCCGCTTTAATAGGGAGGCGCTTTTTCGTCAACTCGTAGATCAGTCCGCCGCCCCCCTGCGTATCGGCAACCGCAGCGTCGAATTGTGCGATCAGTGCCAATGCGATCAGCATCCACGGCAAAACGGTGGCGATATGCTGAGCGATATTGACGATAGCCGTATCCTGACCGGTCGCGGGCAGCGGAAAGTTGAAGTAGTACAGGATCAGCGCGATAAAAACGATGTAGATCGCTCCGGAAAGCTGCTGCGCCAGCCGCATGGAGCGGATGCGAAGCCCGGCGTCGTATTTGTCCCCGAGATAGCGCGAGGTCTCGAAGCCCTGAATCACGATAAGCATACCCATCACGATACGCACGGCATGCAGATCGATATCGGGATCGTCGAAATGCAGACCCCAGTCGCCGTGAAGCCAGAGCAGGCCGTTTTGGTACGCCATTGTCGCGATCAGCGAAGCGATGACCGCCAGTTTCAGGCCCTCGAACTTGGAAAGAAAGGCGAAACCTTTGTGGCTGCCGAACCACGCGATGATCAGCAAAACACCGGTCGTGATCGCTTTGGAGACATATTCATGATGGATATTGACCGCCCGCAGGGCGAAATCACCGAACAGCGTCAGGTAATAGGTGACGGAGATGATATAGGCAAAAGCCAGCGCCGGATCGGAGAGCGTCTCGAAAAAACGCGCAACACCGCCGAGTTTCTGATTCAGCAGCAGCGGTTCGGTGTGCGAGATGTTGAAACGGATCGCTTCACCGATGCCGTAGGCGGCGAGGACGAGCACGGTGATGGCGATCAAGGCCTTGGAGCCGACACTCATCTGCAAAATCGGTGCGATGACGAGAAAACCGCTGCCGATGATGGAGGCCAGCGGAATGACGGTCGCACGCCACAGATGATTGGCGGTGATACGGGGAAGAAAAAGGACGATGCCTACCGATACGGCAACGAAAACGGCGATAATATTTGCAATCATAAACCGTATTATAGGGGGCTTTGGTTAGGGACGGATTAACCCGGATACGGGAAAATGGTACAATTGGTGCAGATGATACATGAAGGCAGGAAAACCGTAAGATGAAAACGAGGGATATCGTTCTGAGTGTGCTGGCGATTATCGCCGTATTTTTTATCATATTGCAAAGCGACGAGGAGGAGCGTCGGAAGAAGAAACCGGAAGTGACGGTCTACGTATCGGAGAAACGCGCCTGCGCCGCACCGGTACTGTCGGATTTCGAAAAACGGTCGGGGGTCAGGGTACATGCGGTCTATTTCGATTCGAATGCTTCATCACAGCGGCAGCTGGCCGGGCGCTTGCTGTCCGAGACGCCCGCCCGTGCGGACGTCTTCTGGGTACGCGATCCCTTTACCGCACAGCGGCTTCGGCAAAAAGGCGCGGCCGGCGTCTATCGATCGCCGGCCGCCTCCGCAATCGCGGAAGCCTATCGGGATCCCGACGGCTACTGGACCGGGATCGCCGCGAGAACGCGGGTTCTGCTTGTCAACAGCCATGCCAAGGCCGCACCGGTATCGGTCCATGCCTATACGGATGCGTCTTTTCGCGACCGGGCGGCGATCGCCGCATGGCATACCCCGGCGACGGCACTGCAGGCGGCGGTATGGCGGACCCTCTGGGGAGACGAGCGTTTCGGGGCGTTCTCCCGGGCGATGGACGCCAACGGCGTGACCTATACCGACGGCGAAGAGGCCAGCGCCGACTTCGTGGCCAACGGTACTTTCGACTTTGCCCTCGTCGACAGCGATGCCGCTTTGAAACGCTTCCGGTCGGGGGCACCGGTCTTGATCGTCTATCCCGATCAGACGGCGGATGCGGCGGGTACGCTGCTCGTTCCCGATGCCGCCGGAATCGTCCACGGTGCCCGTCACCCGGCAGAAGCGAAACGGCTGATCGACTACCTGCTCTCCCCGGAGGCCATGCGGCGGCTGGCCTTTTCCGAATGCGCCCTGACCCCGCTGCGTCCCGATGTCGAAACTCCGTCGGACATCAAGAAACTCGGAATGTTCCGTGCAGTGCCGCTCGATGTTTCTGCCGTGACACGGCAGCGTGCGAGCACTCCATAAGTATTCAAAAGGAAGGAAAAAACAGATGGAAAAGACGAAGGTATCGCTGGTGCTCGGCAGCGGCGGGGCGCGCGGGTATGCCCATATCGGGGTGATCGAAGAGCTGCAGCGGTACGGCTGCGAGATCGTCTCGATCAGCGGAACCTCGATGGGGGCGTTGATCGGCGGGCTCTATGCCTGCGGAAAACTGGCCGAGTACAAGGCGTGGGTGCTCACTCTCGAACCGCTGGACGTCGCGGGACTGCTGGACCTGGCATGGGACCGCCGCGGTTTCATGAACGGTACGAAGGTCTTCAACCGGCTCGAGCAGATGATCGGATCGCAGAAGATCGAAGCGCTTCCCGTACGCTACACCGCGGTAGCATCGGACCTCAACCACGGCAAGGAGGTCTGGTTTCAAGACGGCGACCTGCTCTCGGCGATCCGGGCGTCGATCTCGATCCCGTCGGTCTTCACTCCGGTCGAAGACGGTGACCGGCTTCTTGTCGACGGCGGGATCCTCAACCCGCTTCCCGTGGCGCCGACGATGTCCGACCGCAGCGACCTAACGATCGCCGTGAGCCTTTACGGTCCCGAGATACAGACCCCCGAAGCACCGCCGGCGGTGGCGGAACGCTACGATTCGCTGATCGAACGGATGTTTACGCAGGCCAAGCTCGCATTGTACGAGCAGGCGAAAAAACAGGATACCGTACACCTTTTTTCCATCCTTGACCGGACGTTCGATACCATGCAACAGAGCCTGACGCAGTACCGTCTCGGCGGCTATCCGCCCGATATGGTGATCGAGATCCCTCGCAATGTCTGCGAGACGTTCGACTTCCACCGGGCACAGGAAGTGATCGAAGCCGGCCGTACGGCCGCGGCAAAGGCGCTGCAGCGCGAGCCCGTTTTTCAGCGCTGATACACCTTACGGTCTTTTCTGTTCGAGTATCCACGACGCCAATATACGGCAGACAGACGCATTGAGGTCGTGTCGCGGAGGCATGGGAATGTTTCGGCTCTCCGGCCATTTGCCGCGCGAACCGTTTTCGATGCTTTCGGAGATACGTCCGGCATCGCGGTAGCGTCCGGCGATATCCGAAAAAGAGGGTCCCACTTTCCGGCCGGCCGTGTCATGACAGCTGAAACAGCCGTATGTTCTTGCAAGACGTTCGCCTTCGGGAAGCCGGGCGAACGCGTTGGCTTCCTGCATCTTTTTTAAAAAGACCTCTTTCGTATAGGTATCGTAGATATATTCGGCGACCGCTTCGAGCTCGGGACGGGAGATGTTTCCTTTTTGCGACGGCATCAGACCGTAGCTCTCGAGGCTCTGTTTATCACAAAACGACTTCGAAGCGGCGGGATGCAGAACATAGTCGGTGACAAAAGCGACGAATGCCGGTTTTTTGTCGGCGGGATTGCGTACCGGCATGAAATCCTTGACATGAAACGCTACTGCCATCATCGGCGGCGCTTTTTCATCTTCGTATGTTTTCGGCGGCATATCGAGATTGTGGCATTTCGCGCACTTCTCCGCCAACAGCTTCTGCGCGTCGTAGTGCCGGGAGTTTTCTGTGCTGCATGCACTCAGCAGGATCAGGATTACCGGAAGAAAGCAGTTTGAAATTTTCATGCAAGATTATAATAATTATAATATATATTTCTGTTTAAGCAGCAAAGCTTGATTTTTTCTTAAAAATAGGATAGCATAAATTTGAATTATAAATAATAGACAAAAGAATTATAGGGCTGTATATGATGTTTAACATGTATGAACGGAGGATAAAAGCGACGAAACTGATTGAG
>JALWNV010000053.1 GCA_027083665.1 Helicobacteraceae bacterium | reverse complement strand
GGTGTATTGTATATGCTCTTCGCTTCGCTGATGTTTGCGTTCATGGGGGTTTTCGCCAAGCTCGCGAGCCGGAGCATGGACCCGGTCGAAGTCGTTTTTTTCCGCAATGTTTTCGGGGTGGCGATCGTCGGATATGCGGTATGGAAAAAGCCGATGACCCATCCGGGCGGCAAGCCGTTTTTGCTCTTTTTCCGCGGTTTTATCGGGTTCGCGGCTTTACTGGCGTTTTTTTACAATATCGCGCATATTCCGCTCGGTGACGCCATGACATTTTCGAAGACGTCGCCGATCTTTACCGCGATCTTCGCCTGGCTTTTTCTGAATGAAAAGCTGCCGTTGTCGGCCTGGCTGGCCGTGTTGACGGGGTTTGTCGGGATCGTTTTCATCACCAAACCGACGGGTGTCCTGCTCTCCGAGACGGACTGGCTCGGTATCTTCAGCGGCGTGGGGGCGGCATTGGCGTATACGTCCGTCCGGGAGCTCAAACAGTACTACGACACCCGGGCCATCGTATTGTCGTTTATGACGATCGGAACGGTCGGACCGCTGCTGCTGATGGCGCTGGAACCCTATATCACGTCGCCCTCGCTGGCGTTTATGACAGGGCGTTTCGTTCTGCCTTCAGGGGCGGTCTGGGCCGAAGTGGTCGCGATGGGGATCTTCGCGACGCTGGCGCAGATCTATATGACCCGCGCGTACGGTGCGACCAAGGCGGGCATTGTCGGTGCCGTCAGTTACGCCAATATCGTCTTTTCGATCCTGCTGGGACTTCTCGTCGGAGATGCTTTGCCGGATTTGTGGACAACATTTGGTATAATCCTGATTATTTTCAGCGGTATCGCCGTTGCACGCAAAAAAGGGGGCTGAAATGCACATCGACCCATCATGGATCTATCCGGGCACCGTTGTCATCTTGTTGATTCTGGCATTTATGCAGTGGCAGATCAATGCCACGAAGTCGATGGTGTTGGTACTGATTATTCTCGCCTATATCGTCTACTCCCACGAAACGGGCCACACGTTGACAGAGTTGAAAAACAAAGCGGTCGACTCGTTCAACGAAGCGGTGAAATAGGCGATGGCAATGATATGGATGGCCGGCCCGTGCGTGATCGAGAGCGAAGATTCGCTGTTTCGTATCGCGTCGGCTTTACAGAATTACCGTGATGATAACCGTTTCGATTTTTATTTCAAAGCCAGTTTCGACAAGGCCAACCGTACGTCGCTTGAGAGTTACCGCGGTCCCGGGCTCGAGGAGGGATTGCGGCTGCTGCAGAAGGTCAAGGACGATTTCGGCTATAAAATCGTGACCGACGTGCACGAATCGTATCAGGTCGCGCCGACGGCGGAGGTGGCCGATATTATCCAGATTCCCGCCTTTTTGTGCCGTCAGACCGACCTGCTCGTCGCGGCGGCAAAGACGGAACGCATCGTCAATATCAAAAAAGGGCAGTTTATGAATCCCGCCGATATGCGCTATTCGGTGCTCAAGGTGCTCAAGACCCGCGGGTGCGGTGAAGCGACATACGACAATGCCCGAAAGCACGGCGTGCTGCTGACCGAACGCGGTTCGAGTTTCGGGTACGGCAATATGGTCGTCGATATGCGCTCGCCGGTAATCATGCGTCAGTTCGCGCCGGTGGTCTTTGATGCGACCCATTCGGTGCAGATGCCGGGTTCGGGCGGCGGTAAAACGGGCGGTGACAGCTCGATGGTACCCTATCTCGCCAAAGCGGCGGCGGCGGTCGGGGTGGACGGCTTCTTTTTCGAAACGCATTTCGACCCTTCCGCCGCGCTCAGCGACGGGCCGAACATGATCCGGCTCGGAGAACTCGAACGGCTGAGCGAAGTGCTGCTGCGCCTGCGCGAATGCACAGCGTAAAATTATCAACTTCAAAGGAACAGTATGAAAACAATCGAAGGAAATCTGCAGGTACAGCCTGAGAAAAAAGTGGCGATCATCGCGGCGCGTTTCAACCATCTCATCACCGACCGTCTTGTCGAGGGGGCGCAGGATGCGTATGTCCGCAACGGCGGCGACGCCGACGCGCTGGAGCTGGTACTGGTGCCCGGCGCGTTCGAGCTGCCGATGGCGGCCGAACGGCTGCTCTCTACCGGGCGTTACGATGCCGTGTGTGCACTCGGTGCCGTGATCCGCGGGGCGACCCCGCACTTCGACTACGTTTCCGCCGAAGCGACGAAAGGGATCGCGACGGTTTCGCTCAAGTACGGCAAGCCCGTGGCGTTCGGTCTGCTGACGACCGATACGATCGAACAGGCGATCGAGCGTGCGGGTACCAAGGCCGGCAACAAAGGGTTCGAGGCGATGATGACCGTCATCGAGATGCTCAACCTCTACCGCGAGATCGAGGCGTAATGGCGACGCGTCATCATGCCCGCATGGCGGTGGTCAGCCTGCTGTATGCCTACGACCTGGGCAACCAAAGCATCGCCGAGTACAGCGACGAGATTCTCGAGGACAAAAAGATCCGCAACCGGCAAAAAGAGTTCGCGATGAGCCTGTTCCGCGGCGTCATGGAACACCTGCCGCAGATCGATGAGGCGATCGTCCGGCATCTGAAAGAGTGGGATTTCGACCGGCTCGGCTCCATCGAGCGTGCGACACTGCGTCTGGGGGCCTACGAGGTACTCTATACCGATCTCGATTCGGCGGTCGTCATCAACGAGGCGATCGAGGTGGCCAAGGCGTTCGGGACCGAGCAGTCGCCGAAATTCATCAACGGGGTACTCGACGCGATCGCCAAAGAGAGAACCGCCTCATGAGGGCACTGCTCTTTCTGGTACTGTGGAGTGCTGTTGCGCTGCAGGCGTCGAACAGCTGTCTGAAGTGCCACAAAGGGATCGAAAATATCCGCGACCCGCATTCGAAGATGATGCAGGCCATCTACCGCATCGCCGCAAAGGCGGGCTATGCGAAAAACGACTGTATCGTCTGTCACGGGGGCAATCCGAATTCGGCGATCAAGGCGCGCGCGCACAAAGGAACGGTCGGCTACTTTCTCAGCCACGAAGGCCCCAAGGCATTCTACCCCGCACCGGGGAGCCCGTGGATCAACCGCCATACCTGCAGCATGTGCCACAAAGAGCAGGTCAGTGCGCAGATGAACAATCTGATGAACACCGAGGGGGGCAAGATCCACGGGGCCGAATGGGGGTTCGGAGGGCTCAGCGGCTACAACCATCCGCACAGTACCTACGATGTCGAAAATCCCGGCGATCCCCACAAGCGTCTGGGCACGAAAGTCTACCGCGCCTATATGCAGCGTCTGGCAACAATGGAGCCGCAGGGCTTCCCGCACAAACAGACCGAGATTCCGCCCGCACCGACGGCGGAGGAAGTGGAGAACAACGTTTCGCTCTCGGTCTATACCTATCTGCGGCAGGAGTGCCTGCGCTGCCATACGGCGGGCAAGGGGCGCAGTCGACGGGGGGATTACCGCGGTATCGGCTGTGCAAGCTGCCATATTCCCTATTCGAACAACGGGCATTATGAAGGCAGTGACCCCAGCATTGACAAAAACGCGTCGGGACATATGCTCGTGCACGCCATTCAGTCCACACGCGACGCAAAAGTGAAAGTGCATGACGTGACCTACTCCGGGGTACCGGTCGAGACCTGTACGACCTGCCACAACCGCGGCAAACGCATCGGAGTGAGCTATCAGGGGCTGATGGAGACGGAGTACAGGGCGCCGTGGGGCGACGAAGGACAGGGACAGCCCAAACTGCATACCAAACGCTATTTGCATATGCAAGAAGATATCCACTACAAAAAAGGGATGCTCTGTCAGGACTGCCACACCTCCAACGACCTGCACGGCGACGGGTTTATCAGTGGAGCGAATCTCGGGGCGGTCGAGATCGAGTGCCAGGACTGCCACGGGACGACGAAAAAGTACCCGTGGGAGCTGCCGCTGGGCTACGGCGACGAGTTTGACACGAAACCGAAGACGGGCCGGCCGCGCGGCGTTG
The DNA here is from genome assembly GCA_027083665.1 of Helicobacteraceae bacterium. GTDB lineage: Bacteria > Campylobacterota > Campylobacteria > Campylobacterales > Sulfurimonadaceae > Thiomicrolovo. The sequence continues at coordinate 3,363 of JALWNV010000053.1, read as the reverse complement.
CGACGAGTGTGGCGGAGTATCTGAAAAAAGGCAGTGTCCTGAGCGCGCCGCAGGGGTACCTGCTCAGCGCACGGGGGAATCCGCTGGTACACACGGAGAAAAAAGGCAACAAAGTTGTCGTCCACCTCGCTTCGGGGAAAGACCTGACGCTCACACCGCTCAAAGCGCTGAAAGAAGAGAAAAAACTCTCCGCCGAAGCGCTGACGGCGATGGACCGTATTTCGGCGCATACGGACAGGATGGAGTGCTATACCTGCCATGCGACCTGGGCACCGCAGTGCTACGGATGCCATGTCAAGATCGACTACTCCGGCGGCAAAAAGAACGTGGACTACCTCGCGGCGTCGCACGATATCGATCTGCACGGGGCTACCGGCGAGATGCGCGACCTCAAAACCTATCTCGTCGACGGCAAAGTGACGGAGACCCGCTCGTATCTGCGGTGGGAGAACCCGCCGCTGAGCCAAAACGGGGAGGGGCGCGTGTCGCCGACGATTCCGGGATGCCAGGTCAACCTGACGGTGATCGGCAAAGACGGCAAAGCGATCGTGGAAAACCTGATTCCGAAGATCCCCAACGTCGAGGGGGCCGGGCCGGAAGGCCAGAACGCCATCGTGATGTCCCCGGTGCAGCCGCACACGGTTTCAAAACGTTCGCGCAGCTGTGAAAGCTGCCACAGCGATCCCAAAGCGGCCGGCTACGGCGTCGACCACGGGCGTCTGCGGGCCGATCAAACCCACGATACGATCATTGATCTGATGACGGCGGACGGAAAGATATTGCCGCAAAATTACAGCGTCCAGATTCCGGGTATCGCTCATCTCGAAAATGACTGGGACCGTTTTATAGACGAGAACGGAACGCAGTTGCAGACCGTGGGAGACCACTGGAAACTCTCGGGACCGCTCAGTGCGAAGCAGCGGGCCAAGCTGGATCGCTCGGGTGTCTGTTTCTCCTGCCATCGAAGTATTCCCGAAGGCGATCTCGCCGTCAGCGCGATGGTACACATGTCGCGTTACGCCGGTATCGATGTCGATAATGAGCTGCATCATGATATTCTGAACAAAGTTTTGCGTATCGGGGCATGGGGACAGGCGGTCGGCGGTATCTTTGGCGGAGGGTTTGTCCTGTATTTACTGTATGTGATTTTTATCAGAAAAAACAAGAAAGAGAGACGCTGGAAATGAGAAAGATTTTGATGGCATTGATGCTCGTCAGCGGCATTTATGCCCATGATATTATCGTCAAGCCTTCCCAAAATTCCGTCGCGCAGACAGTAAAGAAGATAGAGCGTATCGTGAGGAAAAAAGGGTTCACCGTTTTTGCCGTGATCGATCATGCCGCCGGAGCCAAAAAGGCAGGTTTACAGCTGCACCCCGAAACGGAGATCATTTTCGGCAATCCGAAAATGGGGACGAAACTGATGCAGGCCGAGCCGCTGACGGGACTGGACCTTCCTGTCCGGATTTTGGTATATGAAACGTCAAAAGGAGAGGTGAAGATCGCCTACCGTAACGGTGACTGGATGGCGAAAGAGCATGGGCTCACCCTCACGAAACTGACGGCGAAGATGAACGGCGCTTTGGACAAGATCACAACGAAAGCGGGGCAAAAATGAATCGTTTGAGCAAAGCCGAAGCGGTTGAACTGATCCGAAACGCCGACCTGAAAGCGCTGGGGCGGATGGCTTCGGAATGCAAGAAAGCGCTGCATCCCAAAGGGGTGACCACGTTTGTCGTCGACCGCAACATCAATTACACGAATATCTGTTGGGTCGATTGCAAGTTCTGTGCATTCTACCGCCATGAGAAAGATAAGGATGCTTATGTCCTGACCTTTGACGAGATCGATGCGAAGATCGACGAACTGCTGGAAATCGGCGGTACGCAGATCCTGTTTCAAGGGGGAGTGCATCCGAAGCTCAAAATCGAATGGTACGAGGAGCTGGTGGAGCATATCCATACGAAATACCCGACCATTACGATTCACGGTTTTTCGGCGATCGAAATCGATTTCATCGCCAAAGTATCGCGGATCAGTGTCGAAGAAGTCCTGCAGCGTCTCAAGGCGAAAGGACTGGCTTCCATCCCCGGAGCAGGGGCAGAGATCCTTAACGACCGTGTGCGTGATATCATCGCGCCGAAAAAGATCGATTCGGATGTCTGGGTGGATATTCACCGCAAGGCACACAAACTTGGTATCAAGTCGACGGCGACGATGATGTACGGTACGATGGAGACGGACGAGGAGATCGTCGAGCACTGGGAGATGATCCGGAACCTGCAGGACGAAACAGGCGGATTCCGTGCGTTTATCATGTGGTCGTTCCAGGGGGAAAACACCCGACTCCTCGAAGAGTTTCCGGACCTGAAAAAGCACTCTTCCAACCGCTACCTGCGGCTGCTGGCGGTGTCGAGACTCTTTCTCGACAACGTGCCCAATATCCAGAGTTCCTGGGTGACGCAGGGACCTTATATCGGACAGCTGGCGCTTCTGTTCGGCGCCAACGACCTGGGATCGACGATGATGGAAGAGAACGTCGTCCGCAGCGCGGGCGCGGGCTTTCGCATGGCCAAAGACGAGATGGTGCGCCTGATCCGCGATATCGGGGAGACCCCGGCGATCCGCAATACGGCTTATGAAACGCTGGAAGTGTTTTCTTAAATGGTGAATGGTGAATAGTGAATAGTAAAAGTATATATAAAGATCATAAAGATTTGGAAGCATGGAAAGCAGGTATGCATCTGGCGAGGAGTGTTTATGAGTTGACGGCTTCTTTTCCAAAAAATGAGCAGTACGGCCTTGTGTCACAAATGCGTAGAGCGGCTATTTCGATTCCTTCAAATATAGCTGAAGGTGCGGCAAGAAACCATGATAAAGAGCTTGTGCAGTTTTTATATATAGCTTTGGGTTCGGTTGCGGAATTGGAAACGCAGTTATTGTTGGCAAGAGATTTTGGATATGTTGTCGGTTCTACTGTATTTTCTTTGATAGATAAAACAAAAAAACTTCTTCTAGAATTGCTGAAATACTTGAAAAACAAAGGAAGCGGATGAGAACCATTCACTATTCACTATTCACTATTCACAAAACTATTCTGATATTAATTTTCATACAAGGATTGCTTATGGCGGAGACGACTGTCGAAACGGTAAATGTCAACGGGGTCGAGGTTCCCGTGATTTTCGAGCGCGATACGCGGCTGCCGATCGTCTCGATGCAGCTGGTGTTTCAAAAAAGCGGTTCGATCGAGGACGGCAGTTTGCCGGGACTGGCGAAGGTAACGGCGTCGATGATGAACGAAGGAACAAAAAAGCGAGGGGCGGTCGGATTCGCCGAGGCACTCGATGCACGGGCGATTCA
>JALWNV010000052.1 GCA_027083665.1 Helicobacteraceae bacterium | reverse complement strand
ATTTTATTTCAGCGCGGCGACAAAGACGCTGCCGTTTCGGTAGAGGTAGACGCGCTTGTACCCTTTGCCCGCTTTTTTGAGTGCTTGAGCAAGCGCCTTGACGGAGTCGACGGGCTCTTGTTCGATCTGAACGATGACATCGCCGGGACGGACGCCCTGTGACGCGGCGGCGGCATCGGCGTCGACCTCGGTGACGAGAACCCCTTCCACATCATCGGGGATCTTCAGGCGGTAGCGATAATCGTCGGTGAGCGGTTCGAGCGTCAGTCCGTCGATCAGCGAACCGCTCTGATTGGAGATACCGCCCTCGAGCGTACCGAGTGTGACATCGATTTTTTCATCCTTTTTGTCGCGCTCGAAAGTCACGCTGACTTTGGTACCGGGACGGTACATACCGATCGTGTTTTTCAAATCACTCGCGTCTTCGATGACATGCGAATCGACGGCGGTGATCAGGTCGCCGCGCCGCAGCCCGGCTTTCGAAGCGGGACTGCCGGAAGGCAGATCGATGACAAGGGCCCCTTCTTTATGCGCATAAAGCTGACGGAGCTCCTTGGTGAGATTGCCGATGTTTACACCGAGATAGCCGCGCTCGACGCTGCCGTCTTCGATGAGTTTTCGTGCGATGTTCTTGACCATATCGACCTCAATGGCGAAGCCGATCCCGTTGTTGCCGCCGCTGCTGCTGATAATGGCGGAGTTGATCCCGATGAGTGCGCCGCGGCTGTCGACGAGGGCACCGCCGGAGTTGCCCGGGTTGATGGAGGCGTCGGTCTGGATGAAGTTCTCGTATTCGTTGATGCCGATACTGTCTTTATGCTGCGCGGAGATAATTCCCTGCGTGACGCTGAGCCCGACACCGAAAGGGTTTCCGATAGCAAAGACGACATCGCCGATTTTCAGGTGTGCCGAACTTCCCATCTTGATGGGTTTGAGCCCTTTCGCATCGACTTTGATGACGGCGATGTCCGATTTGGGATCGCTGCCGATGATGCGCGCGGCGTACTCTTTTTCCGAACCGGGGATTCTGACCATGATTTCGTCGGCATCCTTGACGACGTGGCTGTTGGTAATGATATAGCCGTCGGATGTGGCGATCACCCCCGATCCGAGGCTCTGGCGTTTGGGTATCTGCGGATGATAGCGCCGCCCGAAGAACTCCTCGATCAGCGGGTTGACTTTTCGCAGGTACTCCTGGGTTTTGCTCTGGGTTGTCGCGATATAGACGATAGAGTCTTTGGCTTGGTCGATGGCACGGCTGAAAGAGAGGATCTGGTCCGCTTTCGTCGGCATGACGCGTTCGGATGCCTGCGGCATCTCTTCGAAAGTGACGGCCGCAGCCTGCAGGGCGAGGGTGCCCGATAGAACAAACGAGAGAAAAATAAACGGTTTTTTCATTGTGTAACGTCCTTTTCATCAGACACCTGCGGCGCAGATGTCCTGAATTTTCGTACACAGTATAATCCGGGAGTCTAAATCGTTCGTAAATGCTCTTCGAACCGAAACAGGTCGGAGTGATCGTAGGTCGTATCGTTGGCGATGTAGGCGTCGGGGTGGTGTTTGATGACGGCTTTCGCCTCGTCGCTGCTGGTGCATTTCCCCAGCAGCTCTTCATAGACGAAAGGCTCTCCCGAAAGTTCAATCGTCACGCGCTTTTTGATGATATAGACATGTTGTGCGTCCTCGTGAATTTCCATAGGCGCTCCTTGCGCTTCTTGATTTATATTTTATTATAGAACTTTAAAATAAAAGTATCAACTATATATCACAAATAATTATAAAAATTCTATAGAAGAGGAGCGGATTGTCAATGAGACGCTTCGAAAAAAGCGACCGCCGTTTTGACCGCTTCGAGGTAGCTTTCGGTTTTGGCTCCGCCCCGGTAGGCGATATCGAAAGCGGTTCCGTGATCGACGGAGGTACGGATAATGGGCAGATTCAGAGAGATGTTGACACTTTTGTCGAAATAGAGCGCTTTGAGCGGTGCGAGTCCCTGGTCGTGATACATCGCCGCGATATGGCGGTGTTTTCGGCGAAACTGCGGTGTGAAAGCCGTATCGGGGACGACCGGACCGAAAAAAGGTCTCCCGTTGCATCGGATCTCGTCGGCGACGATACGGTTGGCCGCCGCGATCGCGGCGGTGATCTCACGCTCTTCGTCTCCGATGACTCCGTTGTCGCCTGCGTGGGGATTGAGCCCCAGTACGACGATTTCGTCGAAGCCGGTGCTGCGGTAGAGGTCGAGGAGAAAGCGTGTCAGCGGTTCTCGGCGGATTGTGCCGGGGACGGAAGCGAGCGGAATATGTTCGGTATAAAGGGCGACGTAGAGTTCGCTGCAGCCGAGCATCATGATCGCATCGCGTTTGAAATAGTCACGCAGCATATCGGTGTGGCCCTTGTAGCCGATGCCCGCAAGCGACCATGCCTCTTTATGGATAGGAAGCGTCACGACGGCATCGCTTCTCCCCGCTTCGGTCAATTCGACGGCTTTGAGAAAGGAGCGGTAGCTGTAGCGTCCGGCCGATGCCGTGACACGACCGGGATCGAGACGCCATGCCTGCTGAACGGGGATAGTTTCGAAGTCGTCGGGAACCTCGAGCTCCAGCAGCCGGGCCGCCGCGTGGACAAGGGAACGGTCGGTACAGTATAGCGGCCGGCAGACGGCATTGATTTCCCGATGGGCTTTGAGGGCGATCTCGAGGCCGATCCCGTTGGGATCGCCGATGCTTACGGCGACGGTGGGCAGGCTCATCGTTCGAGCAGTGTCTTCATGTCGCGTACGGCGGCGGCAAGTCCGGTAAATACGGAGCGGGCGATGATGCTTTGGCCGATATTGAGCTCCGTAATTTCGCCGATAGCCGTTACGGCACGGACATTGTGATAGTTGAGGCCGTGCCCGGCGGCGACGTCGAGACCGATCGCCGCGGCATGTTCCGCACTTTGCCGCAGTGCGTCGACGGCGGCATCGAGACGCTGCTGCAGTTCGTCACGCGGCAGTTCGAGCTCACGGATACTGTGGCGGGTATAGGGCAGGGCGGAGGTGAGCATGGCAAAAAGGTTGGCGTAAGCTCCGGTATGCAGCTCGACCATCTCCGCATCGAGGGCTTTGGACTGTTCCATGATATGCGCGGCCGGGTCGACGAAGAGCGATACGGCGATACCGGCGTCGTGAAGCTGATCGATGGCGTCGGAAACGAGGGCACTCCGGCCGATGATATCGAGACCGCCTTCGGTGGTGACCTCTTCGCGGTTTTCGGGAACCAGTGTCGCGCGGTGCGGCCGGAGCTCGCAGACGATGTCGAGGATTTCGGGGTCGACGGAGCACTCCAGGTTGACGGGAATCGGGGAAGAGGCGATGATTTTTCGTGCGTCCTCGTCATGAATATGCCGGCGGTCTTCGCGCAGGTGAATGGTGATCTGGTCCGCGCCGTTTTGCGCGCAGACGGCCAGCGCCATCAGCGGATCGGGGTCGTTGATGCGCCGCGCTTCGCGCAGTACGGCGATATGGTCGATGTTGACGCCCAGCTGGATATCGGACATGTTCGCTCCTTCGGATCGGAATGTGGTGTTATTATACACCGCCTCATTGTATTTTTGCTTCAGAACGTGCCTGTACCGAAACCGTGAAGGTCATTTTGTCAGTACGGTGTTTTGTCCGGATCGTCGTACCATTGCCGAAAGAGGGCACGGCAGCGGCTGTCTGGCCGATGGATGAAGGAAACGGGGTCGGGTTTTTTGCCGAGAATGATCTCGGTGATGAAAGTGTCATCGAAGCCGATGGCGGCGGCATCGGCCTTGGTGTTGCAGTAGACGACTTTGTCGATACGGGCCCAGTGGATGGCGGAAAAACACATGGGACAGGGTTCGCCGGTGACATAAAGGGTACAGCCCTCGAGTGCGAAGCTGCCCAAAGCTTTCGACGCTCTTCGGATAGCGGTCATTTCGGCATGGGCGGTAGGGTCGTTGGTCTTGACAACTTCGTTGTGTCCGCGGGCGACGATCTCGTCCCCTTTGACGATGATGCAGCCGAACGGTCCTCCGTCACCGGCTTCGATACCCGCTTCCGCCTCTTCGTACGCGATACGCATCCACTTTTCCATACCGCTGCCCTCGTTAGAAATCATCGAGGTTGATGCTGGACTTGGCGTAGTTGGAGATGTTGCTTTCGAAGAAATTGCCGCGGATTTCGTTCATTTCCAGATGCTTGGTGACCAGTTTCTGCAGATAGGTCGTGCTGCTGTCGGGGAAGACAGGGTCGAGGCCGATCCGGTTCAGACGGTCGTTGGCGTAATTGTAGACGGTTTTTTCCATCAGCTCTTCGGTCAGGCCCATGATCGGGTAGCGCTTCAGCAGGTATTTTCCGTAATCGAGCTCGATCTCTACGGCATCGCGTATCATTTCATATACGGCATCGATGGTGGCGGTGCCGATGTCGTTTTCCTTGCGGAGCGTTTTAAAGATATTGACGAAGAGCGGCAAGTGGGTGTTGAGCTCGTCGCGCGCGATGAATTTGATCATGTCCCGTGCGCCGGGGACTTTGTCGCCCAGGGCATAGATATAGGAAAATCCCAGCAGAAAGTAGATGCCCTCGAGATTGACGCTCGCCATGGCGCTGAGCAGCATTTTATCGGCACTGCCGCCGTCGATATAGCGCGCGAACTGTTCCGCGATCCGACGGTTTTTCCGGTTAAGGACTTCGTCGTGCTTGTAGAGATTGAAAACCTCTTCGGAATTGCCGCAGGCATCGAGCAAGGTGGCGTAGCTTTTGGAGTGGTTGACTTCTTGCATGATCTGCAGCGAGAGTACCGCTTTGACAAGGCGGTTATTGGCCAGCCGGCGAAAATCGCTGAGATACTCTTCCTGGGCGGAGTCGTTGAAACTCAGCTGGGCGAAGGTCATCTTGTAAATCGCCTGTTCGTTGTCGGTCAGGGCTTCGAAGTTCTTTTTTTCGGCGCTGGTGTTGACCTCGGAAGGGAACCACGTGTTGGCGTTCATCAGGTCGTAGATAGTGCTGTCCCACCGGTATTTGGATCGGTTGAAGTCGACGAAACCTGTCGGAGCGCCGCCGTAGAGTTTCTCGTCGAGGATCTCTTCGCCGTCGGGATTGTAATAGTGTTTGCTATCCATATCGTCATCCCTTTTTCGATAATTTTCAGAAAGATGCAGTGTATCCGAATCTTCGCTCGAAATGGTTGATACGCGTCAAATCAGCTTCGGCGTTTGCGATAGAACTCCGCTTTGAATTCGGCGAAGCGGTCTTCGAGGATCGCGGCACGGGCTTCGCGCATCAGGTTGAGATAGTAGTGCAGATTGTGCAGCGACGCCAGCCGGAAATAGGAGAGCTCTTTGGCACGATAGAGGTGGTTGAGGTAGGCGCGGCTGTAGCGCCTGCAGGTGTAGCAGGTACACTCCGGATCGATCGGGGCGTCGTCGTGTTTGAATCGGGCGGCTTTGACGGTGAGTTTGCCGAAACTCGTAAAGAGCGTCGCGTTTCGGGCGTTGCGTGTCGGCATCACGCAGTCGAACATATCCACACCGCGGTCGATATTTTCGATAAGATCCTCCGGCGTTCCGACGCCCATGAGATAGCGGGGTTTGTCGGCGGGCATATACTGCACCGTATGCTCGACCGTATCGTACATCTCCCGACTGGCCTCGCCGACACTGAGTCCGCCGATGGCGAAACCGTCGTAATCGAGGGCGCAAAGCTCGGTGGCGGATTTGGTACGAAAGGCCTTGTCCGTGCCGCCTTGGATGATAGCGAAGATATTCTGATGGGCCCCGATACCTTCTTGCTGCTTTTTGCGATGATATTCGATGGACTGTCTCGCCCACTGCGTCGTGCGGTCGATGGAGAGCGCAATACGCTCCTGTGTCGCGGGCAGGGCGACGAGGTCGTCGAGGATCATCATGATGTCGGAGTTCAGGTTGTACTGGATATCGAGGACTTTCTCGGGAGTGAAATAGTGTTTCGAGCCGTCGATATGGCTCCGGAACTCGATGCCGTTCGCGTCGGCTCGTGAGATGTCGCTGAGACTGAAAGCCTGAAAGCCGCCGCTGTCGGTGAGGAAGCTGTTGGGGTAGGTTGTGAACCGATGCAGGCCGCCCAGCTTCGCGACCGTTTCGTCGCCGGGACGCAGGTACAGATGGTAGGTGTTGGCCAGGATGATCTGCGTATCGAGGATCCCGGTCATATCGTACATATCAAGCGCCTTGACGCTTCCGACAGTGCCCACGGGCATGAATACCGGTGTCCTGACGGTCGAGTGGGCGGTTTCGATGGTGCAGGCACGGGCACGGCCGCTGACGGCTTCAAGGGTAAAGTTCATGATGCTTTCCAATCGTGTATAAGTGAACGAAATTCTATCGAAACTCCCCTAAGCGGGCAGTTATGCTACAATACACGCTATTTTAAGCACAAGGCCCGAAACGCGCACGATGAAAAAAATATTGATAATTACCGACTGCACCATCGGCGAACGCCTGATCGAGCGTGTGATCGACACCTATTCGAAAGAGAATCTCTATTACGTCATCCAGACACGCGAGCGCGAATATGAAAACGCCGGTCCCGACCGGTTCAAGTTTTTTACGTTCGACCCGACGAGCCGGTACAAACTCCAGAATGTCCTGAAAATGGATTTTGTGCAGGTGATGCTGATTATGCGCAACCGTTCCGACGCGATCCATACGCTGAAAAACATCCGCTCGGAACGGCCGAATCTGCGTGTGGTGCTGCTTGATCAGTGGGGGTTGGAGCTCGATGACAAATACACGATGGTTATCGACGTGACCGACCAGCTCTCCGCGCGGTTGATCGACTACCTCCCCAACGTCCCCGTCATCGCGCAGAACGTCGGTCTGGGGGAGGGCGAAGTGATGGAGGTGCTGGTGCCTTTCGGAAGTGCCTATGTCTACCGTCATGTCAGCGCGATCGAGCAGACCCAATGGCGGATCGCGGCGATCTACCGCGACCGGCGGCTGATTCTCCCCACTGAGCGAACCCTCATTCATCCCAACGATCTCCTGCTGCTCGTCGGCGAGCCGGATGTGCTGATCTCCGTCTACCGTTCCATCAAACGTGAACTCGGCCATTTTCCCGCGCCTTACGGAACGAATCTTTATCTCTATATCGATATGGATATCGATCGCGACGGGGAGGCGCTCGCGCTCGTGCAAAAGGCGTTTGTACTGCAGCGGCGGCTGCACCGGCGGCTGATCGTGCGTATCGCCAACCCCGGCGATCTGCTGACGCTCGAGCGGATCAAGGCGATGCGCAGTGACGATATCGATGTCGACATCGACTATGACGGCAAGGACGCGCAATACCTTCTGACCAATGACAAACGCAGTTTTCATGCGGGGCTCGCCATCGTGTCGCGGCGCTTTTTTCATCTGGACGAAGCCCGGAAAGTGC
>JALWNV010000051.1 GCA_027083665.1 Helicobacteraceae bacterium | reverse complement strand
GTCCAAATACAGTATCGATATCGCCACAGACAGCAACAAGACGCCTTATATCAGCTTTTACAACCCTGTCTCTGAACAGCTCTTTTATCTCAGAAAAAATGCATCCGGATGGGATTCTCCGCGCGGTTTTTCTGAAACCGGCATCTATGCCGACCACGCCGTCGCTTTCGACGGGCTCGACCGGTTGCACGCCCTCTATGCCGATACGAACGGCAACCTCAAACATATGGCAAATGCAAACAGAAACGGAGGCAGCGCCCATATTGTAACGATCGAATCCGGTGTCAGTGTCGACGACAACAATTATCCCGTCAATTTCGCTTTGGAAAACAACGCCTCGATGCAGGCGATCTATTATCGATACAACCAGGGAACGGGGAAGATGGAGCTTAAAAACGCCTCGTACCGCTCCGGGACATGGACCAAAAGCGTTGTCCTGCCCGAAACGCCGGAAGTTCGTCTCACATCCCATGCCCTGACACTCGACGGCGACGGACGTCCCCACTTCGCCTATATCGATGCGTCCAAAAAGCAGATCATCCATGCTTCGGACAGCAGCAATGGATGGGATTTCCGGTCCTTCGATGATGTTCCGGCACATAATATTCTGACGCTTTCGGCTGCTGCCGGTAGCGACGGGAACCTGCATACAGCCTATTATGACAATTCGACGGCAGGACTTTTCCACGCACAGACCGCTTTGCGGACAACCGGACTCAATCCCGCCCTGTTGATGTTCTTGCTGCAATAGCGGTAAGCGGCACCGTCGAATGCGATACATTCGACGGTGCATTCCAAAATTGATGTATTTATTTTTATTATCCTTATTTTTGACGCTTTACGCTAACATACCTGTATGAAGAATGCCATCGAACGCTTTTTATCCGGCAGAGATTACAAGGAGATCAGTCTTTACGGATTTATCTATATGTTTTTCGCCGTCATATCGGTCGCCGCGCTCGCCGATACGCTGACACATAACTACGCGGACGCATCGATCGAGTCGGCCGCCGTCATATGCAACGGCGCCTTGCTGTACTATCTGCGGCGTACCGGCGATATCCGCACCACGAGCCTCATCGTCGTCTGGCTCTCCGCGCTGGCCGTATTCGCCATCGTCCTCGTCAACGATTTTCGGCACGCCAGTTTCATTTTTCTCTTTTTCGCACCGTTTTCATTCTATCTGGTACTGGACAGACGGCGGCTGCTTCGGCATGCCGCCGCTTACTACATGATGATGCTCGTACTGCTCATCTACGGTTTTCTGTACTCGTCCAACCGGGAGCTCTTCGACGATACGATGGCACGGACCGCGCTGCTCAGCGCCACGCTCTTCGTCATCGCCATCGGTATTTTCATCTACTACGCCATTCAGCATTCGTTCGACCGTCTTGAAACGTCCAACCGGGAAAAAGAGCTGCTGCTGCGCGAGGTCCATCACCGCGTCAAAAACAATCTCAATATGATCAGCTCCATCCTGGGACTGCAACACACCGGCGGCGACCGTGCGCTTCGCGAACTCGTCACCCGAAACCGCGACCGGATTCAGGCCATCGCCACCGTGCACGAAATGCTCTATCGGCACGACACACTCGA
>JALWNV010000050.1 GCA_027083665.1 Helicobacteraceae bacterium | reverse complement strand
TATCCGGTTATTTCATACAGCAGATGCAAAAACAGTTTAATAAACGCAAAGCGGACGGTATCGAGCAGATGACAATGGATATGCGTGACGACGGTTTGGATTTTTATGCGACGCTCGGAAACGAAATGCCGTTGTCATATTACTGCCGGGGGACACGGTATGTCAAGCATCCGGACGGAACGTATACAATGGAAGCCGGTGACGGCACGTCGCTGCCCATCGACGAAAATGAATATTGCAGCCGATTGAACTATGCGCTTTCATGTATCGGGGCGAGTTCGGAGACCGGTGTATCCGTTTTGGTGAAAAAGCATATCAAAGCGCTCTGAGTAGCTACCCGGGAAACTTTTTCAGATAATTTTCCAGCCATAGCTTCGCTCCTTTTTCATCCGAAAACTTTCCTTCGAGCTGTGCGTTGTAGGCCTCTTCGAGAACGGTTTTGAAGCGCTTCGAGGGCGAAAGCCCCTGTGATAGAAGCATGGTGCCCGTTACGATTGCGCGCCGCGGTGCATGCAGTACCCCCAATGCCGCCGCCCGGCTGTAAAACCAGGAACCGGCTTCGAAGACTTTCGGGGGATTGCGCCGTCCGAAATGATCGGCGGATGCGATTTTGTGCAGTGTATGAAGTTCGATCTTTGCGGCAAGCCTGAGTATATCGGCATCGGAAGCGCCTGTTTTGAACAGCCGTTTTACTTCGCCGTGATAACGGACATATTTCAATACCTTCCCGGTCAGTGTTTTGTCGGCAGTGACTCTTGAAAGCAGGGCATTTGCGGGTGTAATCCCCGCGTCGGCATGCCCGGGGGCGGTGACGTTGCCGGAATCGAGACGGGTAACGTCCGGTTTTCCGATATCGTGGCAGAGGATACCGAGCATGAGCGCCAGCCGCGCTTTTTTGTCTCCTTCAAGCAGAGGCACCATGGCATCGAGTGCCAAAAGGGTATGTTCCCAGACATCTCTTTCGGGATGCGAGAGGGGATCCTGGGGAACCTGTTTGAGGCGGTGAAGTTCGGGAAATACGGCTGTCATATGCATGGTGTCCATCAGGCGCCATCCGACGGAGGGGCGGTGTGCTTTGAGTAAGAGTTTGGCGAGTTCTTCAAAAATACGCTCTTTCGGCAGTTCGCGCAGCAAACCGTCACTCACCATTTTGTGAGCGAGTGTTACGAGGCGTTTGTCCGCCGTGAGCGAAAAACGTCCGGCGAACTGTACGGCACGAAACAGCCGGAGCGGATCTTCGACAAATGTCCGGGGATCGACACAGCGCAGACGTCGCGCATGCAAGTCGGCAATGCCGCCGAACGGGTCCAGCAGGATGTTTGTGATAGGATCGTATCCGACGGCGTTAATTGTGAAATCGCGCCGGGAGGCGGCGGTTTTAAAGTCGAATTCACTGAATGTCCGGATATGAAAACCCCGATGGCCCGGTGCTGTTTTCGTTTCGGTTCTGGGCAAAGAGAAATCGAGATGAAGATCTTCCATCGACAGTTTCAGTACTCCGAACGACTTTCCGACAGCGTTGACGCTGCCGAAGGGGGCGAGCAGCGGCTGCAGCTTGTCGAGCGAAGCAATTCCGAAACATTCGATATCGATATCGTTTCCGCT
>JALWNV010000049.1 GCA_027083665.1 Helicobacteraceae bacterium | reverse complement strand
GCGTAGATATACCGGCGTTTGACGGCGTAGCCGCCTTTGGTGATGCGCGAATAGACATCACTGGTCTCGGCAAACATCGTCACCCCTTCGAGGGAGTGCAGCGGCTGCACGGAGGCGTCCCCGTATCCCGTACCGCTGAGCGTATAGACGAGGCTGACCGATTCGTACCGGCTGATTTGCGTCTTGTTGATTTTTTCTTCGAGGCGGAAGTCGCCGACGAGATCGACGTTGCGGTCGAAGGCTTTGACGCGGATGGAAAGCGGCGGGACGTCGATGCGGGTATTGGTCGTCTGGATGGCGATGCTGTCGTCGTGGTCGTCGACGTAGCTTTGGGCGATCGCCTTGTCGCTGGCGGTCTGAACGGTGAAATTGAAGCCGACGCGGATCGTTCCCGGATGCAGCGGAAAAAGGACGTAGGTGAAGACCGTTTTGCTGTCGTGGTACTTCTTGTCATCGATCGCCTTGTTCAGCAGGACGATTTTGTACTCAGAACTTGTCCGGGGCTTGAGCAGAAACATCATGTTGTCCGTATGATCGAGCTGCCGGGCGGTGAAGGTGACGACGACGGCTTCGCGTTCGAAAACTTCCCGTTTGTCCGCTTTCAGGGAGTAGTCGGCCAGCGGGGCGGCGAAACTTCCTGAAAACAGCAGCATCAGCAGTACGAGTATCTTACCAGGGCTCTTTTTCATCCGTGTATCCTTTGTTGATCCGTTCGTAGGCCTTGTAGCTGAAACGGTAGGGGGTTTTCTGGCGGTCGTTTTTCGCTTTTGCGGCGGCTTTGTGTGTGCTTTTTCCCCCGCTGCCGGAGGCGTTGGACTGTTTCGATGCGGCGCGGCCGGATTTTTCGGCCCCGCCGGCGTTCTGACGCTCCTGTTTTTGCTTGGAAGGTGCATGGGTACGGTTCTTTTTCGCCGATTCGCCCCCTTTGGGCGGGAGCATATCCGAGAGATCTTTTTTTGACGGCGGTTTCAGTCTGCGAAGCAGGTTCAGGTTGAAAAGCGCATCGGCATCGTCGCCGAGGTTGAGGGCGTAGACATAGTAGCGCTCGGCGAGGTCGTAGCGTTCGAGTTTCGCGGCGCAGTTGCCCATATTGTAGTAGATGTTGCGTTTGAGGGCCGGATCGGGGGTTCGGATCTGCGAGTAGTACTGCAGCGCTTTTTTGTAATGTCCCGCCTTGTACCATGCGTTGGCCGTGTTGTAGTAGCTTTCGACGGAAGGGGTGAGTTTTTCGAAGGCTTTCGCCGCGGCTTTGTACTCGCCCTGTTCGTACCGTGAGCGGGCCTGCCCGATATAGTAGGCATCGAGCACGCCGGCGTCCGCAGCGTGCGGCAGCAAAAGAAGCACGAATGCCGGAAGCGCGAGACGGCGGTGCAGCCGCGTGACGGCGAGGAGGAAAAGGACAAGGGCGACAAGCAGCGGGAAATAGAAAAGCTCGCGGTAGCTTTTGACCCGGGTCTTTTCCTTTCGCGTCCGGTCGCTTCGGAGGTCTTTGGAAAGTGTTTCGACCGATCCCGCATCTGCGAGGCGGTAGTACCTGCCGCCGCTTGCGTCGGCAAGGTCGGGCAGCATGGGGTTGATCCTGGAGATGACGATCGCGCCGCTGTTGTCTTT
>JALWNV010000048.1 GCA_027083665.1 Helicobacteraceae bacterium | reverse complement strand
AACGTTGTAATTTAATAATGCTTGGCAACGACAATGATCTCGCGTTCGAGACGGATATCGTATCGGTTGAAGACGCGGGCCTGTGCCAGGGTCAACAGGGAAACAGCATCGTCGAAGGTTCCGCGGCCGAGGTTGACGAGGAAGTTGGCATGGCGACCGCTGAAGGCCATGTCTCCGATGCGGTAGCCCTTGAGGCCGACGGATTCAATGAGACGGCCGGCATAGTCGCCCGGCGGGTTTTTGAACGCGCTTCCCGCGCTCGGGTCGGCGGGCTGGTTATTACGCATCTTTTCAAAGACGGCCATCTTTGCGGTATCGAAAGCGTTTTTCATGACGAAGCTCGCTTCGAAAACCACCTCGTCGATTCCCGTAGTGCGGTATGCGTGCGGAATCGTCTCTTTGATCTGCCAACCGTGCCGTGTCCGGAGCGCAACGAGAGGGTTGAATATTTCGTACGCTTTCAATCCTGCATTCATCTTCAGCATCCCGCCGAGCGTTCCGGGCAGGCGGGAGAGGAATTCGAATCCGCCGATATCGTGCTTTTTGCAAAAGGAGACGATTTTTCCGCCGGGTGTCGCCGCGCCGATATGAAGCAGACCGTCCCGGATATGAATGAAATCATATCGTTTCGAAAGCTTCATCAGCGGCGGAAGATCGTTTCCGAACAAGATGTTGTTGGCGGCACCGATCAGGTAGCCGTCATCGGGATAACGCTCTTCTTCGATCATGAAGACCTCGGCAACGGGGCCGATTCCGATAGAGCTGAGGCGGGCGAGATCGATTGTCTTGTACCGTGCATGCGGGAAAGAGGCCATCTTAACTGTAGCGGAAGTCCGGATATTCTCTGGGAATCGTATAGTCTTCGGCGCGGATGGGGGCATCGTAAAAGCCGTGTTCGAATCCCAGCTCATACAGCTTGTCGATGGCACGGTACTGCAGCGGACCGAGTTCGACGGAGTCGTCGTTGGCGTAGAGTTCGAGGTAGTGCTCGAGTGTCGGACCGTCGATACGGACCAGGTTGTTTTCCAGCAGCAATTCGCACAGCTCTTCTTTGCGCTCGCGCGCGATGCGGACCGCGTCGGTAAGGGTCCGCTCGTACGCAATGGCCGCCGTCAGCGGCAGGGAACGGCGGATAGCCATCCCGCCCAGCGGCAGCGGAAGCTCATTGCCGGCGAATGCCTGCCAGATATCCCACAGCTCCCGTTCGACCTCGAGCGTATCGCCAAACGTGAGAATGCTTTCATGGATAAGCACACCGGCATCGACCGTACCGTTTTTGACGGCGTCTTCGATGTCGAGGAAGTTCATATAGGTGATGCGTGCATCGGGATAGGCCATGCGAAAAAGCATGGCGTTGGTCGTGTAGCGGCCGCTGAGTGCGACTTTGAAACGGCGTTTGAGTCTTTCGCCTTTGCGTTTGATGAGCTTGGGGCCGTAGCCTTCGCCGAAACTGACGGCCGTGCGGAGCAGAGCATACTCGCTGCGGATATGCGGATAGAGCGCGAAACTGATCGCGCTGATATCGTAGGTGCCTTTGAGCGCTTCGACGTTGAGGGTTTCGATGTCGAGTGCGATATTGTCGAATTGGACATCGTTTTGGGTGACCCAGCCGAATTTGACGGCATAGTACATGAAAATATCATCCGCATCCGGCGAATGGGCGATCGTCATTTTTTTCACGGGATTCCTTTGACGATATTTTAGCCAACGCGCGCTAAAATGGCGACAAACTTTACGTTTTAAAAATATGACACTTTGCAATATATTCCGGCAATCATTTCAATTTGTCATATAGTGGTAACAAACAAGAGTAAAAAAGGTATATTTTATGGCTATGGACGCAAACAAGCAAAAATCACTCGACCTCGCACTCAAGCAGATCGACAAGGCATTCGGCAAAGGAACGCTGATGCGTCTGGGAGACAAAGAGATCGAACCGATCAATGCCATCAGTACGGGGTCGATCGGTCTGGACCTCGCCCTCGGTATCAACGGGGTGCCCGAAGGGCGTGTCGTGGAGATTTACGGGCCGGAAAGCTCGGGAAAAACGACATTGGCGCTGCAGATTACGGCGGAGTGCCAGAAAAAAGGCGGAGTCTGTGCTTTTATCGACGCGGAGCATGCGCTTGATGTCGGATATGCCAAAAATCTCGGAGTCGATGTCGAGAACCTGCTGGTTTCGCAGCCGGACTACGGAGAGCAGGCGCTTGATATCGTCGAGACGATCGCCCGTTCGGGCGCGATCGATCTGATCGTCGTGGATTCGGTGGCGGCATTGACGCCCAAGGTCGAGATCGACGGCGAGATGAACGACCAGCAGGTCGGAGTGCAGGCGCGGCTGATGTCCAAAGCCCTTCGAAAGATCACCGGAGTGCTGCACAAGATGAATACGACAATCATCTTCATCAATCAGATCCGGATGAAGATCGGGACGATGGGATACGGTTCACCGGAGACGACAACGGGGGGCAACGCCCTCAAGTTCTACGCTTCCGTCCGTATCGACGTACGAAAGATCGCGACGCTCAAACAGGGCGACAGCCAGATCGGAAACCGTGTCAAAGCCAAGGTGATCAAGAACAAAGTCGCACCGCCGTTTCGGCAGGCCGAGTTCGATATTATGTTCGGCGAAGGGATTTCCAAAGAGGGCGAGTTGGTGGATTATGGGGTAAAACTTGATATAATTGACAAAAGCGGAGCATGGTTCAGCTACGGCGATATGAAACTGGGGCAGGGGCGTGAAAACGTCAAGCAGAAGTTCAAGGATGAACCGGCGCTGGCGCTTGAAATCGAAAATAAAATCCGGCATGCCATGGGAATGAGCAATATCATGCAAATGGATGAATCTGAAATGAATGAGGTAGATGAATGATCTATATCGACAACGTAACGGCAATGGAAGTGATGGATTCGCGCGGGAATCCTACGGTAAAAGCGACGGTTGAACTCAGTGACGGTGTCACGGCGAGCGCGATCGTACCGAGCGGCGCGAGTACCGGAAAGCGCGAAGCGCTGGAGATGCGCGACGGCGGAGACCGCTATATGGGCAAGGGGGTTCTGAACGCCGTCGAAAACGTCAATACGCAGATCGCGGATGCGATTATCGGTCTGAGCCCGTTCAACCAGGCGATGATCGATGCGGAGATGAAAGCGCTCGACGGGACGGACAACTACTCCTCGTTGGGTGCGAATGCCGTTCTCGGTGTGTCAATGGCAGTGGCGCGCGCCGCAGCCGAAAGCCTCGGGATGCCGTTGTACCGCTATCTCGGCGGGGCCAACGCGATGGTAATGCCTACCCCGATGCTCAATATCATCAACGGAGGATCACATGCGGACAATTCCGTCGATTTTCAGGAGTATATGATCATGCCGGTCGGCTTCGAGGACTTTGCCGAAGCGCTGCAGGCTTCCTCCGAGGTCTACCATAACCTCAAAAAGATTCTGCATGCGGCCGATCACAGTACCGCGTTGGGCGACGAAGGCGGGTTTGCCCCCAATCTGAGCTCGAACGAAGAGCCGATTCAGGTGATTATGCAGGCGATCGAGCAGGCGGGCTACAAAGCGGGTGAGCAGATTGCGATCGCCCTCGATGTCGCCGCGAGTGAACTGGTGACGGACGGCGGCTACCGTCTCGAGTCGGAAAACCGGACCGTGACGGCGGAAGAACTGGTCGACTACTATGTTGACCTGTGCGACAAATATCCGATCGTCTCCATTGAGGACGGACTGAGTGAAGACGACTGGGAGGGCTGGAAGGTTATGACCGAAAAACTCGCCGACAGAATTCAGCTGGTGGGAGACGATCTTTTCGTCACCAATGCCAATATTCTCGCCGAAGGGATCGAAAAAGGGATCGCCAATGCGATCTTGATCAAGCCGAATCAGATCGGTTCGGTTTCCGAAACCATGCTGACCGTGCGCCTGGCTCAGCGCAACGGGTACAAATGCGTCATGAGTCACCGTTCGGGTGAAAGCGAAGATGCGTTTATTGCCGATTTCGCGGTGGCACTCAACTGCGGCGAGATCAAAACCGGCTCGACGGCACGGGGCGAGCGTACCGCCAAATATAACCGGCTGCTCGAGATCGAAAACGAGATCGTCTACGGCGAATACCTCGGTGCGGCACTGTTCAATTAAGGTGTGAATGCTTCCGGAAGCCAAATAATGGAAGCGCCTGAGCAGATCGAAGGGAATGAACGGATGCTGCACTCGCCGGGGGAGGAGCTTCCCTCATGGTGCGAACGCCATTGCGGTTTCAAGGCATGGAAGCTTCTGACTGCATTGGCGGGCGTCGTTGCCGTCGCATTCTATATCGGCAATCTTCTTTTCGGAAATGCCTCTTTGGAGGTACTGATGCAGCTCGAAAGCTACGAAACGAATCTCAAAAGCGAGATTGCAAGACTGAAAAAAGAAAATGCCGCACTGCAAAAAGAGTATTTCGAACTCAAGGAGCTTGAACCTTCGGGCAGTGACGGAAGATAGGAGGGGATGATGCGGCCGGGATGGATGATCTTGCTGTGTGTGACGGTTTTGCAGGCGAGGGAAAACCCTTTCGTCCCCGCGGAAGAGCCGAAGGTACAGTTGCAGCAGACTGCCGGGGCGGCTTTCCGGCCGGCACCGCAGACGAACAAAAGAAAAATACTCGCGACAGCGAGCCCCTCGAGCCCCTCAAAACCCGAAGTGGTTAATTTCCAAAATATCCGATTTCTGGTGCAAAGCGACCGTATTCGCATCGAAACGAAAGATACCATGATCAAGGACTTCCGGATCGCCGAGCCGACCCGTTTCATTCTCGATTTCAAAAGTGATGCCGATTTCCCCACCCGAAGCCGCACCTTGCACACGTCTCCGTTCAAAGCGCTTCGTATGGGAGTGCATGACGGATTCTACCGCGTCGTCATTGAGCTTGGAGACAAGAGCGGATACGAGATACATCCCTATAAGTACGGCTACCTTCTTATCCGCCGGTAGCCGCTTTTCTACACGTTGTAATAGGTCGCTTTAGGATGATGGACGACGATTGCCGAGGTGGACTGTTCCGGGTGAATCTGAAACGTTTCGCTCAGCTCGATGCCGAATTCTTCCGGACGTAGCAGGTCGAACAGGGGGCGGTTGAGTTCGAGATCCGGGCAGGCGGCGTAGCCGAAACTGTAGCGCGCCCCCTGATAGCGGTTCATCCGTACGTCCGCAAGGGTCGGTCCCTCGTTGTCGGCGATATTGAGATCGAGTCGGATCTGCTTGTGGGCGATCTCCGCCAGCGCCTCGGCCAGTTCGACACCCAGACCGTGTACCTGGTAATATTCCGTATACTTCCCCGCATCGTAAAGGGTCCGCTCGTAGTCGCTGATGCGGCTGCCGGCACTGACGCACGTCAGTGCGACGACATCGTGGCGGTCGGGACGGAAGAAATCGCTCAGGGCCCGGTGCGGCTGTTTGCGCTGGCGCGGGAAGGTGAATTCCGCCTCGGCCCGCCCGATGATCTGCTCCAGCGGTTCGCGGTTGATGTCGTCCTCGCCGCTCCACCCTTCGGAGGCGGGGAAGACGAGCAGCGAGGTGTCGTCGGAGCGTACGGGCCAGTAGCCGTAAAGGATGGTCGGCTCGAACAGTCCCTCTTCGACAAACTGGGTCTTGAGGCGCTCATAGGCGGGCCAGACCACCTCTTCGAGCTGCTTGGCATAAGCGGCCTTGTCCATGCCTTTGGAACTGTATCCCCATCGCTGCTTGAAGAGGATCTTGTGGTTGATCCAGTCGAAAGCCAGATGAATCTGTGCGGGTGTAAGCTCGAGGACACGGCGTCCCCAAAACGGCGGGGTGGGAATGCGGATGTCGCGCTCGGGCATCTTTATCTGTTCGAGCGGCGGAATGACGACTTCCTTTTCGGATGATTTCGGCTGTTTCTCCGGGGCGTCGGGATGCAGGTTCGTATCCATGTTCCCCGCTTCGATGCGGCTCATGGCGGTGACGCCGTCGAAAGCGTCCTTGCAGTAGAAGATGGGGCCGTCGTAGTTCGGACGGCAGAAATCGTCGATAAAGCTGCGTGTCAGCGCCGCCCCGCCGAGCAGAACGGGGACGGTGATGCCCGCTTTCTTGAGTGCTTCGAGGTTCTCTTTCATCACTTGTGTTGATTTGACCAGCAGGCCGCTCATGCCGATGGCCTGACAGTTCTTCTCCTGCAGGGTTTTGACGAAATCGTCGAGTTCGACCTTGATGCCGAGATTGATCACGTTGTAGCCGTTGTTGCTGAGGATGATGTCGACAAGGTTTTTTCCGACATCGTGGACATCGCCCTTGACCGTGCCGAGCACCAGTGTCGTGTCGACCTCTTTTTCGACTTTGGGCAGGTGGGGTTTGAGCCGGTCGACCGCGGCTTTCATCGTTTCGGCGCTTTGAAGGACGAACGGCAGCTGCATCTGACCCGATCCGAAGAGTTCGCCGACAACCTTCATGGCGTCGATGAGAATTTCGTTGACGATCTTTTCCGGCGCGATTTCATGCCGGGCCTCATCGACGAGAGGCAGCATCCGCTCCTTGTCGCCGTCGAGCAGAAGTTTGGCGATTTTCTCTTCGGTACTCAGCGCATGGTAGGCTTCGTCTTCGGCTTCGCTGTCGACCGCTTCTTTCGTGCTGAAGTGTTCGATAAAATCAAACAGCGCCTGGCCGTCGGGTTTGGTATCAAACAACAGGTCGTTGCAGACTTTGAGGTCTTCTTCGCTGATTTTGTTCAGCGGAATGATATGCTTGACGTTGATGATGACCGAGGTCAGGCCGGCCTTGACACAATGGTCGAGAAAGACGGAATTGAGATAGGGGCGGGCGTCCTTGTCGAGGCCGAACGAGATATTGGACAGCCCGAGAATGGCACCGACTTCCGGATGGCGTTTTCGCAGTTCCCGGATCGCTTCGATGGTCTGGATCGCGGCGTCGCGGTACTCTTCGTCTCCGCTGCCCACGGTAAAGGTGAGTACATCGAAGACAAGGTCTTCGGGGTTGATGCCGTGTTTGCGTGTCGCCAGTTCGTAGATCCGCTCGGCGACTTCGAGTTTGCGTTCGACCGTTTTGGCCATCCCCTGCTCGTCGATGGTGAGACAGACGAGGGCGGCGCCGTACTTTTTGGCGAGGCGGCAGACGGTATCGAATTTTTCGATTCCGTCTTCGAGATTGACGGAGTTGATGATCGGTTTGCCGCCGATGTGCTTGAGTGCGGTTTCAAGCGCGGCGGTCTGGGTCGAATCGGGCATCAGCGGCAGCGGGATTTTTTGTGCGTAGCGCGACATGACTTCGTTCATGTCCTTGGTCTCGTCGCGTCCGGCGAAGCCGACGGAAACGTCGAGGACATGCGCCCCGGCACGGACCTGTTGCTGGCCGACACTGAGCGTGCCTTCATAGTCTTCGGCCAGCAGCAGTTCGCGAAAGGCTTTTGAGCCGGTGGCGTTGGCGCGTTCGCCTACGAGCAGCGGTGCGGGATCCTGCATCAGGGGGACG
>JALWNV010000047.1 GCA_027083665.1 Helicobacteraceae bacterium | reverse complement strand
TGAGAGGTAGCTTTCGTCCCCGCGCCTGGTGATGCGCACCCGCAGGGCGCCGTCGAGGTTGATGCTGCCCATGAAGACCTCGCTGCCGGGTTGTTTGTAGACGGGTTTCGATTCACCGGTGAGCAGCGCTTCGTCGGTCATGCTCTCCCCCGCTTCGACCGTGCCGTCGGCTGGGACGTTCTCGCCCGGGTGGACGAGGATGATGTCACCCGGCTGCAGCTGCGTGACATCGACCTCCTCGAGTTCGCCGTTCGCGTCGAAACGCATCGCCTTTTTCGGCATCATTTTCACGAGGTCCTCGAGGGCGTCCGCCGCACCGAGGACGCTTTTGGCTTCGACGTAATGGCCGATGAGCATGATGTCGATCAGCGTGGCGAGCTCCCAGAAAAAGGCTTTTCCTCCGGGGAGGAAAAACGATGCGACCGAGTAGAAGTACGCGACACTGATCGCCATGGAAATCAGTGTCATCATCCCCGGCTTTTTCGACCGGATTTCATCGACAGTCATCGTGAGAAAAGGTTTGCCGCCGTAGAAATAGATCACGGTCGAAAGAAGGAATGTGATCGCGTCGCGGAAAGGAGAGTCGATTGTGAATCCGAACCACTGCTGGATCATCGGCGAGAAGAGCAGGATGGGGACGGTCAGCAGCGACGAGACGATGAAACGCTGCTTCATCTCATCCATATGGTGCGTATGACCTGCTCCTGCGGTATGGCTGTGATGTTGTTCATGCTCATCGGGTGTTTTGTGCCGCATGTGTTGCGTATCCATAATATATCCTTTGATACGGTATTTGACAAAATTATATTTATATCGTGTGCAGGGTGTGTGCAAAACGATATCCGTATATGCACACTCTTTGCACGGGATCACGGTATGCTTTTGCCGTAAAGATAAAAAAAGGAAATGAAAATGATCTACAAAATCTCATCCGCGGCGACAGCGGAAACGATCAAAAAGGAGATGGAAGCGCATGCGAAAACACTCGGATTCGGTGTGCTGAACGTTTACGAGTTCAGGGAGCTTCTGGAAAAAAAGGGGTTTCCGATCGAGCGCGACATCACGGTATATGAATTGTGTAACCCCCAAAAGGCGCAGGGGGCGTTAAGAGCGTTTCCTGAAATTTCGGTCTACCTGCCGTGCCGCCTTTCGGTCTATGAAGAAGCGGGAGTTACCTCTCTGGCGACGATCGGCATCGGCGATATGCTCTCCTCGACGGAAGCGACCGAGGCGTTCGAGATCGAGATGAAAACGGTTTTCGAGAATCTGGTCGCGCTGATGCATTCATGGGATGCATGAGAAGGCTCCATTTTCACTGCATCTTTATATGATAAAGTTTTTTTATATTTAACGGCACTTGCGGAAACGATCCGCGATGTCCTCAACTAAAAGGTATTTTTATGAAACGACGCGATTTCCTGACACTGAGCGCAGCGGCTTCGGCCTGGCTGCTTGTCGGCTGCGGAAACGATTCTGCATCCGGGGATACTCCTCCGACGTCCTCTTCGTCATTTTCTTCGGACGAGAGCGGCTCTTCGAGTTCGCAGACATCGTCGGGCAGTCCCGCAGAGCGCGGTACGCTCGCGATTCCGGCGCTGCTCGCTCCGGCGC
>JALWNV010000046.1:704-1640 GCA_027083665.1 Helicobacteraceae bacterium | reverse complement strand
TTTTAATACTTTGCTCACATTTTTGTCACAAAAACACCCCTCCTCTCCCGCTGTATCCGTCCTTTGAGGCATTAATCGAAAAATTTTACTTTTTTGTTACAAGGTGTTACTCTTTCACACATTTCTCATTTTATTCATCACGGATCTATCAAAAAGCCCTCTCCTGCCGTTATAAAAAAGTGACAGCAATCGCCCTCGGCATAAAGCTCTTTCTTGATTCCAACCTGTCGCCCCGATTCAAGCACGCCGCGAAGTATTGCATTTTCAATACACATGCGCTATAATTCCGCCATCGATATACCGATGCCTTTAAACAATACCTCTGTGATAAAGGCATTGATCGCATACGTTTTTCGTAGAGCGCGGAACGTCGCCGAAACGACGGTAAGAGGCCCTTTGTTCACAACGATTGCTTTTCGTTCTGTTCTTCGGGCGTCCGCCGAACCTTTCGCCGCTTCCTCATCTATGACAAACAATAAACCGAAACAAAGCACAAGGAACACACCTATGACAACAATCCGTCTGACCCGTATGGGACGCAAGAAGAAACCTTTCTACCGTATCGCCGTCACCGACAGCCGCAAGCGCCGCGACGGCGGCTGGATCGAACTGATCGGCTACTACAATCCGCTGACGAAAGAGCAGAAGATCGACGAAGAACGCCTGAACTACTGGCTCGGCGTCGGTGCCCAGATGAGCGACCGCGTCAAAAAGATCACCGGAAAATAATCCGATATGGTTACTGATTTCGTCGCCGAATACGCGAAGCTGATCGCCGCTTACCCCGAAGACATCCGCGTCGAGATGTTCGAAGGCGACGATATCTCCGAGATCGTCCTTTACGCCAATCCTGCCGATATCGGCAAACTCATCGGCAAAGAGGGCAAGATGATCGGCGCGATCAAAACCGTCATCTCCGGCTGCAAGGCCAAAGAC
>JALWNV010000046.1:0-694 GCA_027083665.1 Helicobacteraceae bacterium | reverse complement strand
GCTTCTGCACATCGCGACGCTGGGCCGCGCCGTCGGCCTCGGCGGCGAGATGAAACTCCACCTCTTCACCGATTTTCCGCAGCAGTTTCAATCCGGCAAGACGTTTTTCACCAAAGACCGGACCCCTTTGACCCTGGATAAAGTCAATCTTGAGCGCGGTACCGTCAAACTCGAGGGTATCGACACGCCCGAGGCGGCCAAACGCTTTACGAACGCCAAACTCTATACTACCTACGGAAAAACGCGGCAGGATTGCCCTCTGGACGAAGGACAATACTTCTGGTTCGATCTCGTCGGCAGCCGCATCGAGGAAGAGGGACGTACCCTCGGAAAGATACTGGAAATCGAGCGTATCGGCGCAATCGACTATTTCGTCATCAAAACCGATGACACTCTCGTCGCCGAAGGGAACCCCAAGCAATTCCTGCTGCCGTACCAGCCGCCGTTTATCGAGGATGTTGACATCGATACCGGAACCATCCGCGTCCGCGGCGGACTCGATATTCTGGAAGCATCGTGAAATTCACCTACGTCACCCTCTTCTCCAATCTGATCGAAGGCTATTTTCGCGATTCCATTTTGAAACGGGCAATGGAAAAATCCCTGTTCGACGTGAGCTATCTCAATCCGCGGGATTTCACGGCCAACAAACACGGCAAAGTCGACGACACCGCCGTCGGAGGAGGTGCGGGGA
>JALWNV010000045.1:4115-7637 GCA_027083665.1 Helicobacteraceae bacterium | reverse complement strand
CACCTCAGGAGATTTCAATGGGAAAATTCGTTAACAATATCGACGAGTTCTTTAAATTTTGCGAGGAGAACGACGTCCAGTTCGTCGACCTTCGCTTTACGGACATCAAAGGCAACTGGCACCACCTGACATACCGCATGAGCGCCGTCACAGCCGAAAACCTCGAAAACGGCTTCCCGTTCGACGGTTCTTCCATCGAAGCATGGCAACCGATCAACAAGTCCGACATGCTCCTCAAGCCGGACGTACCGACGGCGTTCCTCGACCCGTTCACAGCCGATCCGACCATCATCGTCTTCTGCGACGTTTTCGATATCTACAAAGGCGAGCTGTACGAAAAATGCCCGCGCTCGATCGCCAAAAAGGCGCTCAAGCACGCTGAAGAGCTCGGGATCGCCGACGCGGCATATTTCGGTCCCGAAAACGAATTCTTCATCTTCGACGAAGTCCATTTCGTCGACAGCATCAACGAAGCCGGCTACCGTGTCGACAGCGAAGAGGGCGAGTGGAACTCCAATACGCGTTTCGAAGAAACTTACAATACCGGTCACCGTCCGGGAACCAAAGGCGGTTACTTCCCGGTAGCTCCGACAGACTCCATGGTCGATCTTCGCGCCGAAATGATGATGGTGCTCGAGCAGGTCGGTCTCGAAGTTGTCCTCGGCCACCACGAAGTCGCACAGGGTCAGGGAGAAATCGGCGTCGTCTTCTCCGATATCATCGGTGCCGCAGACAATGTCCAGAAGTACAAGTATGTTGTCAAAATGGTCGCACATCTCAACGGCAAAACGGCGACATTCATGCCCAAGCCGCTTTTCGGCGACAACGGTAACGGGATGCACACGCACCAGTCGCTGTGGAAAGACGGCAAGAACCTCTTTTACAAAGAAGGCAACTACGGCAACCTTTCCGAAACCGCCCTGCACTACATCGGCGGAATCTTCAAGCACGCCAAAGCGGTGGCGGCGTTCACCAACGCTTCGACCAACTCTTACAAGCGTCTTATTCCGGGCTTCGAAGCACCGAGCATCCTGACATACTCCAGCCAGAACCGTTCCGCATCATGCCGTATCCCTTACGGTGCCGGCGAAAAAGCGACCCGTATCGAGATGCGCTTCCCGGATTCGACCGCCTGTCCTTACCTCGCCTTCGCCGCAATGATGATGGCCGGCCTCGACGGTATCAAAAACAAAGATATGCCGGTCGGTCCGATGGACGAAGATCTGTTCGAACTGACACTCGACGAGATCCGCGACAGAGGTATCCCGCAGATGCCGCATACCCTGCGCGAAGCCCTCGAAGGTCTGATCGCGGATAACGACTTCCTCAAGCCCGTCTTTACCGATGAGTTCGTCGAAACGTACCAGCACTACAAATTCGAGCGTGACGTATGGCCGGACGAAGGCCGCCCGACCGCTTACGAGTTCAAAACAACCTATATGTGCTAAAACGGCGCCCTCGCGGGCGCACTGCTTCTTCATTCTTTTAAAATCAGCCTCTTTTTATCCTTCTTTCGATATAAATTATCAATAAATAATTGAATCACACATAACGGACAGATATCCAATGAAAGCGGAAAGCAAGCAGACGATCATCGACGATATAATGAAACTTTCCGAATCCTGCGACTCAGGACTGCGCGAAAAGATCGCCTTGCTTCTTGAAATGAACGGTGCGGAACGGACAGAGCGTGAGCAGATGCTCGAACATCGCATCCTTGAAGAGATCGACAAACGGCTCGAACGCGAGAAAATTCTGCAAAGCCAGGCCAAGATGGCGGCGATGGGCGAAATGATGGACGCGGTGGCCCACCAGTGGAAACAGCCGCTCAATGCGCTCTCCATGTACAGCGATCTGCTGAGAATGGATTTCGAAGCAGGAGAGGTCGATCGCGGCTATATCGAAAAATTTGTCGAAGATCTGCAAGAGCAGATCGGCCACATGGTCTCGACCATCGACGAATTCCGTACCTTTTTCCGGCCGGACAAGGCACCGGAGCCTTTCGGTCTGAAACGCTGCATACAGTCCGTGCTTCTTCTGATTCACGACGAGATGCTGCGAAACGATATCAATGTCACGGTCGATGCCGAACGCGAGATTATCGTGCACGGTATCGAAAACGAGTTCAAACATCTCCTGCTCAACCTGCTCTCCAACGCCAAGGACGCTTTTTTGGACAACGGAATCGATGCACGGGACATCTTTATCCGTTTTTACCGGCAAGAGCGCCATGTCTTCATCGAGATCGAAGATACCGCCGGCGGTATCCCGGAAACGATCATTGACGACATCTTCAAACCGAACTTCACAACCAAACCCGAGGGGAAAGGCACCGGCATCGGTCTTTATATGAGCACCCAGATCGCTTCGAAAATGCACGGGACCCTCGCAGTCGAAAACGGCGGCAAGGGCGCGAAATTCACCCTGAAACTGCCTTTGTGACGATGGCATCGTAAACTTCCGGCAACCGCGCAAGATCCCACGGTACGTTTACGCGATAGACCGGCACCGCTTTGGCCATCTCGGTAAAGAATGTGAAACGCTCTCTTTTCATAAAATCAAAATCGATGAAACTGCTGTAATGAAAGGCTTTGAACTTCTCGATACCCTTGAGTTCATCTATACGGACATCCGCATCCGGCGCGGCCTGCTTCAGCGTAAAGACGGCATGCAGCAGCCGGGGCTCCGGCGCGAAGTTTTCCGTATGGTAGCCAAGCGCCTCTACCTCTCTGTAAGGGCGGTGAAAAGGGTAGGAGGGAATAGCGTAGTAGCCGTCTTCGCGTTTTTCGATACCGAGCGAGTCGTCCGAGAGCAGCGGATGCCCCTGCCTGAGAAAATAATCGGTCATGGTCGATTTTCCGCCGAAAGAAAAGGCCGAGAAGAGTATGGGCTTCTCCTCGACGAGCACACTCCCGACATGCAGAATGCGGTAGCGCCGCTCGAGTTCGAAGACGAGAGGAAGAAAGGTATGAAGTACCCAGAAACGAAGATATTCCGGTCTATAGCCTTTTTCTTTGGCATAAAGGATTCGTCTTTGTCCTGCATCCCATTGCAATGTCACAACCGTATCGATTTCCATTCCCCACAAAAACGACCTATCAGCATTTGCGAATGCCGTGTCACTCAGATAACGTACCTGCCGTCCGGATATTTCCATCCATTCGCTTCGGTAAACAAACTCGTGGGTACCTGACTCTGATACATCGATGGATTCAAAAGCAGCATTAAACCTTTCGTCTTCTACCGCACTTTCATCAATAAAAAAAATATTGTGGTGAAACGCAATCAACATCGCCTCCCCGGCTTACGAAGCGTTCACATGGGTGCTGCTTATTCCGACTCGATAAACAGTGGCGGTTTACTAAGATCAAAAACCGGTTTCCGGTAAACTGCACTCCGTTTCAAAAAGCTTCGGGCTGCCTTCTGAACACGCACCGGTGCCGCTGTCGGTGTCGTAGCATTGCTGTTTTGCGTCAACAGTTCCCATCGGAAAGTCCGGGTGGTAGATCCATTCATATTGAC
>JALWNV010000045.1:0-4105 GCA_027083665.1 Helicobacteraceae bacterium | reverse complement strand
TCTGGGTACCCTCTACCACCGGCAACGTCTCGCCAGTCGCTTCATCCACTACCTGCATCTTTTTCAGAAGAGGATTAGTTTTGCTAAGAAACTGATCATAACGAATCCGGCCATATTTATCAGTATATGGCTTTAAAATATACAAACCTCTCCACGTCACAATGATATCACTATTGACATCGGTCGTTTTTATCGTAAATCGCCAACTGTGTTTGCGCTGTGTGTCATGCGTATAAAAAAGTGTTTTATAGCTGCCTCTTGCTAATCCGGCCGGATTGACAAAAACTACATCAAGATACGTTCCACTAAACGGGCTCATCGCTTTCAGACTGTTCGAGGACAATGCATCACCGCGTTCAAGCATACCGAGTTGTGCACCGGAAGTAGAGAGATTCAAAGCAGGTGACTCTGCGATAAGACGGACATACCAATTTGACGGCTCCGTTTCATTGGTAACCTCATTGAAACGTTTGACTGCCGAAGCACTGCTTTGCGCCGCCTCCGAACTGCTTGCAATGCTCGAAGCACTACTACTTTGCAGCTGATCCGAACTAGCGGCCTCTGAAGAAAACGGCATACTGCTTTGCGCCCCCTCCGGACTGCTCGAAGAAACACTCGAGCTCATGGCCGATACCGATGAGGATGTCGCGGTGGAAGAAACCGCCGCATGGCTCCATGTATTTCCGGTTTCGGGGAAAGGCGAAACGAAACTGCTCGAGCTGTCCGACTGTACCGACGATGATTCCGGGAGTGCCGAGGAGGTTTCCGAGACCGCCGAAGAAGTTTCCGACACGGACGAGGACATTTCCGGAACCGAAGACGCCGCTTCGGAAGATTCATTCATAGCGTCGGACGATGATGCATCCCCGACCGAAGAAGAAGTATCATCAGATGAAGATGATTGAGAAAGCGTATAGCCGAAGTGCGTTTGTAAAAAATGCACCGCATCTTCCTCATCGGCCAGGGCATTTCCGAAAGCATCCGGATCGACTTCAATACCGTTGCTCGCATTATGGTCCCTGTCCGCCCCCAGTACCTCGCGAACGATCATAAGCATTCTGCTCTCGTTCCCGTCGGAAAGCATCTTCGGAGTAATCTCATTTTCTGCAGGGACCGTTGCCGTGATCCCGCCAAGATGAAACGAAACCGCTTCATCTTTTTCGGGACAGGCATAGTTCCCGGAAGCATCTGTCACCCCTTTGATCCCTGAAGCGCATTCGTATTCGATTCCGCTGATATTTCCGTCGAAAAAACGCCCGCTTTTCATACCTGAAACAGTATCCGAATCATCGTTATTGACACCACACCCAACAAGAAAGAGCAGTGCTGCCACCGCCAATATTATATTCTTTTTCATCTTACTTCTCCGGTACCACAAGCTTCACGCTGTGGCCTTTTGTCTTACCGGTCAATTGGATCCAAAGACCTTTGAACGGTACCAGCTTACAGCCGCCGGGCGATTCATCGGTACACGTAATATAGCCGTTTCCGTTGGCATTCGCATCCGATGGCTCGTAAAGCCATATCTGCTGATTTGCCAGACCGCTGACATTGGCGTCTTTTGGTGTATATACCGTACCGTTATCATCAAAAATCAAACGACAGTCCGCCCAATTTACAGGATTTTGAATGCCGATAAAACCGGTCAGATTGTTTCGGTACGCCCCTGTCCCGTCATCCGGATCATAATCAGGTGCTCCAAAGTTCTTGTTGACAGGTACCAGAGGAATATCGACACATTTCCCCGTTGCCGATACACAAGCGGAGGTACCGTTCGAACTGGAATTATAATCAACCGCTGTCGCCCCGTCTACATCCCAGCGGGCATCGAACCTGCTCCCAAGCCAGTACCCTTTGCCAAACTCCAGCGTATCGGAAAGCCCAAGCGCCTGATAGCTGCTGTAGTTTGTCGTACTGTTATAATCACGTCGGTAGACAACCCAATCCTGATTGATCGTACCGCCTGTCATATCATCTCCAAAAATATCCTGCACTGTCAGAGTATTTACACGGCCATCGGCCGGGATTCCGATCAGATCCCAAGTATGCGCTTTGATATCAGCACCGTTACAAGAATCGCAGACACGTGTACTCCCATCATAATTCAAGCCCTGGTCTTCATTATTGTATATATCCGAAACCTCCTGAGCACTCAACGCCCGATTCCAGATTTTTACCTCGTCGATATTGCCTTGCCACCGGTCGTCTATCGTACTTCCGAGGATATCATCACCAATCGAAATCGCATGGGCACCGGCACTGTAACTGCTTTGCGACGTCGAATCCGCAAGCTGGCCGTTTTTATATATCCGGATGGTGTTCCCGTCATACGTACCTACAATATGCGTCCATGTATCTACTGCGAGCACGGCATCAGCATGCGTTTGCCAATCTCCGACAAAGAAATAAATATAATTTCCGCTGCCACTCTCATGTTCCAGTCCCCAGCCATCCGTCCAGCCGTCATCGCTGACCTTGACCGCTGCCGCCATCCATTTGTCTCCTCCATCATGCCGATAGAGCCATGCACTTATACTGAAGGGTTGATTTTCACCGATATTGAGTTCATCCGCACTTTCATTCGGATAGAAAACAGCGTCGCTTTTCGTCTGATCAGCATAGGTATTGTTAAAATCTCCTGCACGACATATCTTAAAATTCGTTGCTGTATTGTCAGCATTATTTCGCGATTGTGCATCCAGATGAAAGCCTGAACTGTCTTTGACATCATCATCAACTCCATTCGCCCCGCCGAGCCAATAGCATTCGTCCATCCGAAACTCAACCTGAAGCCCATTGGTATCAATCACGTCAATAGTAAACGTTTCACTGTTGGAATCACCGTCAATATCGGTCGCATAAACACTCAACGTCTGAGTTTCCACAGCGGTCGGTGTACCGCTGATCACTCCCGTCGACGAATCAAAAGAGAGACCTGCGGGCAAGGTACCTGTCAAAGTATATGACAATATAGCGTCACCATTCGTCTCCGTCACATAGTTTGACAAATCGAAGGTATAGGTTCCATTGATAGCGACAGTCTGATCCGGTACAGCTGACATGATGGGCGGCTGAGCCTGTGTAATCGTAACCGTAAATGTCTCACTGTTGGAATCGCCATCTTTATCGGTTGCATAAACCGATAACGTCCGGGTTTCTTCGGTAGTCGGTGTTCCGTTCAGCCTTCCTGTCGCGGTATCGAACGTCAAACCCGACGGCAGAGTCCCTGTCAATGTATAGGAAGTGACAGGATCACCGTCAGTCGGTGTAACGAAATCTGAAATATTCAAATCGAAAGTACGTCCGGTTGCACCGTTCCGGTCCGGAATACTATTCATCACAGGAGGTTCGGTGTACTCGATATGCAGCAATGGGGCGTTGGCGGAAGAGCTGTCGTATGACTTGGCTCGGCGTCGACAATCACTGTCACTGCATCCACTTCCCGCCTTGACCATGAAGAGCATAGCATTCCCTGAGACCCAGCCCGGCAGATCCTTAATTTCCTGAACAATTGCACTGATATCATCCGTTTGGTAATCTGAATTTCGAACCCATTCCGGGACATTGTTCCAACTGTATGATGCCGTTGTCTCGGTACGTCCGGAAAGATTGAAATCATCCGTTGTGATTGCAGATGCATTTTTATCAGCTTCCGCCACTACCATAAGGCTTGTCGCTGTCGAGTCATTCCCATTTGCCCGAAATTGCAAATAGGCATTATTAATCGTGGCATTCGACGGAAGCGGAACATTGACAAAACGCATCCCTACGATCTGTTTCCTTCCGTTTTCAAAAACAAAATCGAGCGAATTGTCATTATTGTCCATTCGCCCGTTACTCACCCGTTCTTCCGAATCCTGTGTGCCGGATGTTACACGCACATCGATAATTCCGGCCTGCAACAATACGGATAGAAGTAAAAAACTCATTAAATATCTCATACGTTTCCTCTCATGATTTTTGTGTTATCCATTCGAAAAGAAATCCAATTCTTTGTTTTGCCGCACCTGTTCATCAGACACTCCCCCCCCCTTTTTTTCTTTTACGGGTTCCATCCACCTGGAGGCCCTGCAGGATCTCCGGAAAAATCTGCCCGAACTTCCTG
>JALWNV010000044.1 GCA_027083665.1 Helicobacteraceae bacterium | reverse complement strand
GGGGTGAACTGTACACTCGGGTTCGAGGTCCGGGACGAGGGGCGCGGTATGACGGCGAAAGAGGTCCGGTCGCTTTATACGGACCCGCAGCAGCGCGAACGCGACGGGCGGATGCCGCTGGGATTTTTCGTGGCCAATGCCCTGGTCGAATCCGAGGGCGGCAAAACGACGGTCGAAAGCAGGCCGGGGATGGGGACGACGGTCGCATTCACGCTCAATTTCAAACTGCCCCAGACGCACAAAAAAGCGCTGAAAAAGATTCCGGCGAAGATTTGCCGCGAGCTGCGTATCGGGATCGTTTCGCCGCACACAGAGACGGCGGAACTGTTCGCTGCCTATGCAAAACCGTATGTCAAGACAGTCGAGATCGTCGATGCGGGCGCAGGAATTTTGCAGTCCGAGCGGTTCGACGGGATGGAGATGGTGATCATCGACCACCGCTATATCAATACTCCGCTGGCGCATGCGCTCAAGGCGAACGGGACCTGGCTGATCGCGCTGCAAAGCGTTCTCGATACGACGGGGGCGAAAGAGGCGCAGCTGAATTATGCCGCGGATTATCTTCTTTCGGTTCCGTTCCTGCCCGCGCATGTGATCGAGATGCTGACAGTGTTCTACGGCGAGGCGACGGAGGAGGAGGCTGCCCAAAGTGCACAGGAAGCGGCGGAACAGAATTTTGACAGCTTCGTCAGCGATGCGCAGATTCCGGTAGCGGCAAACGTCAGCAAGAAAGATTTCGCGAAATTCGCCGGTTCGAAACTGTTGATCGTCGAGGACAACCCGATCAACCAGCGGGTCATCAAGGGCTTGCTCGGTGACAGCGGCATCCATCTCTATTTTGCGGAGAACGGTCTCGAAGCGATCGAGGTGGTCGAAGAGGAGGCGCCGTTCGATCTGGTGCTGATGGATATCAACATGCCGGTGCTCGACGGGATCGAAACCACCCGAAGGCTGCGTGAAAACCGCCTCTACGACGATATGCCGATCGTCGCTTTCACGGGGCTGAATCTTCAGGATCAGATCGACCGGATGCAAGAAGCGGGAATGAACGCCCATATGGCCAAGCCGCTCAATATCGGCCGTGTCTACTCCGTATTCGATCATTTCCTCGGCAAACGGAACGGTGCGTGACGATCCTGTTCGACCTCGACGGAACATTGATCGATTCGACCGAGGCGATCCTGGAAAGTTTTCACCGCTCCTATACGCTGCTGGGCGGGAGGGTGCCCCCGGAGGAAGCGATCAAGGCGCTGATCGGGCATCCGCTGGACGGAATGTACCGTGAGCTCGGTGTCGAAGAAGAGAATATCGACCGGTATGTCGCCGCCTACAAGGAACATTACCGGAAGATTTCAAGAGAGAAAACGGTTCTGCTGCCGCAGGCGCGCGAAGCGATCGCCTTTGCCGCCACCTTCGCGAAACTGGGTGTCGTGACGACCAAAACGGGACGCTATTCCCGTATCCTGCTCGAGCATTTCGGTGTGATGGACGCTTTCGAAGTGCTCGTCGGCAGAGAGGATGTCACCCATCCCAAACCCCACCCCGAGCCGGTTGACAGAGCGGTGGCGCTGATGCGGGCGCAAAAAGAACGCTGCTGGCTGATCGGGGACACGCGTCTTGATGCGGGTTCGGCTGCGGCGGCCGGCATCGGTTGCGTCGGGGTGCTCAGCGGCTACGATAACCGGGAACAATTGGAAACATTCACGCCGTTTATAGAGGCAAATGCTTTCGATGCGGTCGGTTTTCTCGCCGGGCAGGGCCGAAACGCAACGTTTTGAGGCCCTTTTTTTTCTCTCCTATTTTAGAAAGCTACATTTAAGAGCAACTGGTTTAGAATACCCGTACCTGAGGACAGTATCGATTGCTGTTCTTAATTTAACGGAGGAGAACCCATGCTCGAAATCAGATGGCACAGCCGTGCAGGACAGGGTGCCGTAACCGGCGCCAAAGGCCTCGCGGACGTCGTATCAACTACAGGGAAGCATGTCCAGGCCTTTGCCTTCTACGGCTTGGCCAAGCGCGGCGCGGCGATGACGGCCTACAACCGCGTGGACGATCAGGAGATCCTGAATCATGAAAAATATATGAATCCGGATTATGTCTTCGTGATCGACCCGGCGCTGGTCTACACGACCGACGTCACAATCAATGACAAGCCGGAGACCGTCTATATCATCACGACGCATATGAGTACGGAAGAGCTGATCGAATCGCAGCCGAAACTGCAGGGCAAAAATGTCCATACGGTGGACTGTATCAAGATCGCCCAGGAGACGATCGGTCGGGCAATCCCGAATACGCCGATGCTCGGCGCGTTCATGAAGGTTTCGGGTATGTACGATA
Source organism: Helicobacteraceae bacterium (assembly GCA_027083665.1). Taxonomy (GTDB): domain Bacteria; phylum Campylobacterota; class Campylobacteria; order Campylobacterales; family Sulfurimonadaceae; genus Thiomicrolovo. The sequence continues at coordinate 5,345 of JALWNV010000044.1, read as the reverse complement.
TCGAGTTTTTCAAAGAGAGTATGAAACGTATCCTCGCGAAACTTCCACCCAAGATCGTCGACGCGAACATGCTGGCCATCCAGCGTGCCTACGACGAAGTGAAATAAGGAGGGTACCATGATAGACAACGGATGGGATGAATTTGAAATCGGTGCGATGCTGCGTTCGTTCGACGGTGCGGTCAAAGATATAGCGACGACGCTGCAGGAAGACCGTCCCTATTCGAAGAACAACTCGTTCACGGCGAGTGTGGCCGACTGGCGGATCGAAAAGCCGGTCTTCAACAAGGACTACTGTATCGACTGCCAGTTTTGCTGGATCTATTGCCCGGACATTTCGATCATTTCGCGCGACAAGAAGATGGTCGGTATCGATTACGACCACTGCAAGGGATGCGCGATCTGTGTCGAAGTGTGTCCGACCAATCCGAAATCACTGCTGATGTTCGAAGAGAAGATGGACGAAGACGAGGCGCTTGCGGGCTGGCCTGAAAAAGAGAACAAGGAGAAATAATGGCAGAGAAAATGGAACTGCGCGATATCGAGGTCTGGGACGGCAACATGGCCGCCAGCCAGGCAATGCGCCAGGTGCAGATCGATGTCGTGGCGGCGTACCCGATTACGCCTTCGACTCCGATTGTCGAAAACTACGGTAGCTTTCTGGCCAACGGGTATGTCGACGGCGAATTCGTCATGGTCGAATCCGAGCATGCGGCGATGTCCGGCTGTATCGGCGCTTCGGCGGCGGGCGGCCGTGTCGCGACGGCGACCTCGTCTCAGGGATTCGCCCTGATGGTCGAGACACTTTATCAGGCTTCGGGAATGCGCCTGCCGGTGATCCTCAACGTGGTCAACCGGGCGCTGGCCGCCCCGCTGAACGTCAACGGGGATCATTCCGATATGTATCTCGGCCGTGACAGCGGCTGGATTCAGTTCGATGCGTACAATCCGCAAAACGCCTATGACCTCAACTTCATCGCCTTTCGTGTAGCGGAAGATCATGAAGTGCGTCTGCCGGCGATGGTGCATCAAGACGGCTTCCTGACGTCGCATACGGCGCAGGGGGTGCATACCCTCGACGACGATACGGCCTACAGCTTCGTCGGCGATTTCAAACCGATGAACGATATGCTCGATCTCGACCATCCGGTCACGCACGGCGTCCAGACGGAAGAGGATTGGCATTTCGAACACAAGGCGCGCCAGCATCACGACCTGATGACGAAGGTCTTCCCGCGGATTCAGGCGGCGTTCGACGCTTTCGAGAAGCTGACGGGACGCAAGTACAATATTGTCGAGACGTACAACACCGACGATGCGGATGCGGTTGTCGTCTGTATGGGAACGGCGGTCGAAACGGCGGTCGAAGTCTCGAACGAATTGCGTGAAGAGGGCAAGAAAGTCGGCGTGATCGGTATCCGCGTCATCCGGCCGTGGCCGTACGATCAGCTGCTCGATGCGCTCAAAGGTATCAAGGCGATCGGTGCGCTCGACCGCTCTTCACCGAACGGGACGTTCGGGATGCTCTACAACGAGCTGGCGGGAACGGTCGTCAACGGCGACGAGAAAAAAGTGCTGACCAACTATGTGTACGGGCTCGGCGGGCGCGACCTGCTGAAATCGCAGCTTAGAGAGATCTATGCGGAACTGCTGGCCAACGCGGAAGCGGGCAAACCGACGACACCGCTGCAGCAGCTGATCGGGGTCCGCGGACCGAAGATCAGTTTTCACTAAGGAGAGAAGATGAGTGAAATGAAAAAAATCAAGAACCTTAAAGAGTTTTCGACCTCCGCGGACCGTTTCGAGGGTGCAAACCTGCTCTGTCCGGGATGTGCGCACTCCATCATCGTCCGCGAGATCCTCAATGCGACCAACGACGATCTGATTCTGTCGGCATCGACGGGATGTCTGGAAGTGTGTACGGCGGTGTACCCGTACACCTCGTGGGACGCGTCGTGGATCCATATCGGTTTCGAGAACGGCTCGACCGCCGTCGCCGGTGCGGAGGCGATGTACAAGGCGCTCAAGCGCAAAGGCCGCCTGAAACAGCCCGACCGCGAACCGAAATTCGTTTCGTTCGCGGGTGACGGGGCCTCTTACGATATCGGATTCCAGTGGATTTCCGGCTGTTTCGAACGCGGACACAATATCATGCACGTCGTTCTCGACAATGAGGTCTATGCCAATACCGGAGGTCAGCGCTCTTCATCGACACCGATCGGTTCGAGTACGACGACTGCGCCTGCCGGACGGGTCAGCTACGGTGAAAAGCAGAACAAGAAAGATATGCTCGCCATCATGGCGGCACACGGTGCGCCGTATGTCGCACAGGTGGCTCCGAACAAGTGGAAGGACATGATCAAGAAGATCCAGCACGGCTTCGCCGTCGAAGGGCCGGTCTTTATCAACGCGATGTCCGCCTGTACGACCGAGTGGAAATTCTTGCCCGAAGACACGATCGCGATCTCCGACCTTGCGACGGATTCACTGGTCTTTCCGCTGTACGAGATCATCGACGGCACGAAGCTCAACATTACCTACCGCCCGAAAAACGTCATCCCCGTCAAGGATTATCTCGGGGCGCAGGGACGTTTCAAACACCTCTTCAAGCCCGAGAACAAGCACGTCCTCGACGAATGGCAGAAGCGCGTCGACGAGAAGTGGGAATACCTCCAGCGCCGAGAGGAAGCCGGCGTTTAAAGCACGGCATGGCTATTGCGTTAAGGCACCAAAAGAGCAACGTCTCTTTGGCTGCGTTAATGGCGATTCCGCTCAAGCGTCCTGGTCACTTTTAAAGTTCCGAACAACTTTTTAGCTTTACACTATAGTAAAGTGCTTTCGTAAAATTTTAATATCCGTTTCATACCCTTCCCGATACCATAACAAAAACCTTTCAAGGAATTCCCATGCCGCTTTTGGACAGTTTTACCGTCGACCATACAATTATGCCCGCACCGGCCGTGCGAAAGGCCAAGGGGATGAAAACGCCCTGCGGCGACCCTATCACGGTTTTCGACCTCCGTTTTTACAAACCGAATGTCGCGATGATGCCTGAACGGGGCATTCATACGCTCGAACACCTTTTCGCCGGTTTCATGCGCGATCACCTTAACGGGGACGGTGTGGAGATTATCGATGTGTCACCGATGGGTTGCCGGACCGGCTTTTATATGAGTGTGATCGGGACACCGGATGAAGCACGTGTCGCCAGGGCATGGGAGGCGTCGATGCAAGACGTGCTCGCCGTCAAGTCGCAAGACGATATCCCGGAGCTCAATCGCTACCAGTGCGGCAGCTGCAAGATGCATTCGCTCGAAGAAGCGAAGAAGATCGCCGCAGACATACTTGAAAACGGTATCGGTATCATGGACAACGATGCCCTGAAGCTCGATCTCGACAAAATCGAAACGGGGGTGTGCTGATGAAGCTGCTGCTGCCGATGGACAAAGATGATACACAAGAAGGGCGCCTCGTTCCCATCGTCGAAGCGAAAACCTGGGCTTTGGTCGATGTCGAGGAGGGGCGCGTTATCGAAGTGACGTTTCATACGGATAAAGAGGAAGCGATGGAAGGCTGGCCGGGTGCCGTCGTCGTCACCGGTGATTTTGAGCCGTTCATGGAGTTTATCGAACAGCAGATGATGGTACTCGTGGCACATACGCAGCGCGATATCGATGATATCGTCGAAGCGTATCTCTTCAAAGAATTGCACGAACCGGCGTATTGATTCGTTAGCCGCAAGCCGAAAGTCTTTAGCCGGTAGCTTTTTCAGGAAGGGGCAGAGTGGTATGTACATTTGTTCAAAAAATACTTAGAAAGAAATTTAAAGCATACTGACGACTAACGATCTTCAAAAGCCCTGAACATTCCGTCCATCAAAACTGATTTCATTCTGCTTTCCGAATAGAGTATAATTTCAAACTATATTCTAAAAAGGAAACCCATGGCTTTTTCCAAAGAAAAACGCAAAGGCACCATCAGCGGCATCATTTTCGTGGCGCTGGTGGCGGCCTCCGCCACCTATATCGCCGGGCTCGGTCCGATCAAGGCACTGGGGATCTCCCCTCTGGTCGTCGGTATCGTGATCGGTATTTTCTATGCGAACACCCTGCACAACCACTTTCCCGAAAGCTGGGAAACGGGGATCATCTTTTCGGGCAAGAAGATTCTGCGATTCGCGATCGTCGTCTACGGCTTCCGTATCACCTTTCAGCAGATCGCCGAGGTCGGTCTTCAGGGCTTTACCGTCTCCTTGCTGATGCTGACATCGACGATGCTCATCGGAATCTGGCTGGGGACGAAGATGTTCAGGATGGACAGGGATACGTCCATCCTGACCGCGGCGGGGGCTTCCGTCTGCGGGGCGGCGGCGGTACTGGCGACAGAGCCGGTACTCAAGGCCGAGGAATACAAGACCGCTGTCGCCGTCTCGATGGTCGTGCTGTTCGGGACGATCTCCATGTTCCTCTACCCGGTGCTTTATGCCGCGTTTATCGAACATGCACAGGGCTTTTTGCATATGGATCCCAAAACTTTCGGTATCTACGTCGGCGGCACGATTCACGAAGTCGCGCAGGTCGTCGCCGTACCGGCTTCGGTGCCGGGTGCACCGGTCGATATGGCCAATACCGCGGTCATCGTCAAAATGACCCGGGTCATCATGATCGCCCCGATGCTGATCGTGCTGGGGATCATCCTCAGCTATCTGGCGAAGAAGCAAGGCGGCGAAGGAGCGAAGGTGAAGCTGGTCATTCCGTGGTTCGCCGTCTACTTTATCGTCGTCGCCGGAATCAATTCGCTCATTCATGCCTATACCGTAAGTGCACCGGCCGGGACGGCGGAGCTGATCAAACATACGATAGATCAGGTTAATGTCATTGATACGTTTTTGCTGACGATGGCGATGACGGCGCTGGGTATGGGCACACGTTTTTCCAAGTTCAAAGGCCTGGGGCTGGCGCCGATCTATACGGCAGGCGGTATGTTCTTGTGGCTCGTGATCGGCGGATTCATCATCACCAAGGCGGTCGTGGCCGTCATCTAACCGCTCTTCCCGCTTCCGCATGCTATAATCTCCCCATGCGGGAGTGTGCATCATGAAACTTTTTTTATCGCTGTTGTTGATATCGCTGTGCGCGCTGGAGGCGGACTGGACTTTCGATCATTCCGACGAAGGGTTCGAAACGTTTACGATCGATGAGCTGAGGTATCCCGCACCGCTGGTGCAGAGCTCCGACTCTCGCTGGTTTCCGACAGGAGGAAACCCGGGCGGCCATATCGAAGCCGGTACGACGGCGGGGCTCAGCGGAAGGCTCTACGCCGTTTCGCGTCACAAAGATGCCAATA
>JALWNV010000043.1 GCA_027083665.1 Helicobacteraceae bacterium | reverse complement strand
AAATACCAAAGACACAGCAGCTGCAGATGTTGTGACCCATGTTGAAATCCCGGAAGCTATCCGTGTTTACGAATTTGCGGAGAAGCTGAAACAGCCGATCTCTGAAGTGATCAAAGTCCTTTTCAACCTCGGAATGATGGTGACGAAAAACGACTTTCTCGGCAAGGACGAAATCGAGATTCTCGCCGAAGAGTTCGAAGTCGAAGTGACGACCATCGATCCCAAAGACGCTTTCAATTACGAAGAGAACTATTCGGCTGACGAGAGTGAAGAAGGGATGGTGGAGCGTCCGCCGGTCATTACCATTATGGGGCATGTCGATCACGGAAAGACCTCCCTGCTCGACGCGATCCGCCATGCGCGTGTTGCCGCTGCGGAAGCCGGCGGAATCACCCAGCATATCGGTGCATACACGGTGGAGCAAAAAGGGAAGAAGATTACGTTTATCGATACGCCGGGCCATGCCGCGTTCAGCGCGATGCGCGAACGCGGCGCCCAGGCGACGGATATCGTCATTATCGTTGTCGCGGCGGACGACGGTGTCAAACCGCAGACGATCGAAGCGATCAAGCATGCCGAAAAATCGGGCGCACCGGTTATCGTAGCGATCAACAAGATGGACAAGCCCGATGCGAATCCGGAACTGGTCAAGGGCCAGATGGCGGAGCAGGGTCTGACACCGGTGGACTGGGGCGGTGATGTCGAATTCGTTCCGGTTTCCGCCAAGACCGGTGAAGGGCTCGAGGAGCTGCTCGATAATATTCTGCTGACGGCGGAGGTCATGGAGCTCAAAGCGAATCCGGATGCGCCTGCGAAGGCTGTCGTGGTCGAGAGCAGTGTCGAAAAAGGACGCGGTCCGGTGGCGACGGTAATTGTCAAAAACGGTACCCTTCATGTCGGTGACAATGTGGTATGCGGCAAAGCGTACGGGCGTGTTCGGGCCATGATCAATGACAAGCGCCAGCAGATCAAAACACTCGGACCGAGTGAGACCGCAGTGGTGGTCGGTCTGAATGAAGTCCCCGCCGCCGGCGATACGATGGTCGCGATGGAGAGTGACAAAGAGGCGCGCGAATATGCACAGAAGCGTGCGGAATACGAACGTCAAAAAGAACTCTCCGCGAGCACGAAGACATCGCTCGAAGAGCTGACAGCGCTGATCGCCGAAGGCAAACTCAAGACGCTGAAAGTCGTGTTGAAAACCGATGTCCACGGTTCGCTCGAGGCGATTCGCACGGCGCTGCTGGCATTGCGCAACGAAGAGGTCAAAGTCGATATTATCTCTTCGGGCGTAGGCGGTATCACGGAAAACGATGTCGAACTGGTCAACAATTCGGAAAATGCTGTTTTGCTGGGCTTCAACGTCCGCCCGACAGGAGCGGTCAAAGCCGTTGCGAAACAGCGTGGTGTCGAGATTCGTACCTATACGGTCATCTATCAGCTCATCGACGACATTACGGGTATGCTGACGGGAATGATGGCACCAAAATTCAGTGAAGAACACAGCGGCCAGGCTGATGTGCGCGAAGTCTTCAAGATTCCGAAAGGCATGGTTGCCGGATGTATCGTTGTCGACGGCAAACTGGTCCGCGGCGGTCCGGTACGTGTCATCCGTGACGGTGTCGTCATTCATGAAGGCGAGCTGACATCGCTCAAGCGTTTCAAAGACG
>JALWNV010000042.1 GCA_027083665.1 Helicobacteraceae bacterium | reverse complement strand
AAGCACGTTGGGCTAAAACAGGGAATGTTTTTGCAGCCCTTTGGATCAATGAAGCTGATCACGTAAATGAGTTGAAAGCTATTTTAAAAAATGGAAAAGTTACTCACCTTCGTTTTGATGTATATAAAGATGGTGAAAAACAATATGGACATGCAGTCGTTCTGGTTCAACTGATAGAATTTAATGGGCAGAAGCGATGGATAGTGTATGATAATAACTATCCCTATGGAGCGGATTTGAGACAGTCTGCACCTTTTTTAATGTATGATGAGTTGCATTATGGCAAGATTGGAAAAAGTGATGGTAAATTTAGAGGCACTACCTATGAGTTAAAAAATGTTTACTCGGTAAGTGTTTTCGAGAATCCGGATCCTGAAATATACGAGGGGCCGGATTCAATGCACGCTCTACGCAGTGCTCAGCGGAATGTAGAAAGTGTCGCTCCGACGGTGGATGTGGTCGATCCTTCTTATGTTCAGATTCTTTTGGTCGGCGGGGATGTGAGCACTTTGCAAAACGGTGAGTTTTCCAATATTGCCCTGATAGAAAACGGTGAATTGGACGGTACGCAGTCTGTCAGTATCCATTCCAGTTTTTTGACTACGCTCTATCTACCTGTGGGTGAACACTATATCATCCATGCGCAAAAGTACGCGGCGTATCCGAACCTTGAAATATTCGAGCGTATTCCGCAGCCGGACGGCAAGGTCAAGTTGGTGAATTTCAACGATGTTCAATACGATGAAAAAGACCGGACAAGAGTTGTTTTTCATATTGGAGATGACAGCAATCAGACTATTGCGCGTGAAGCCGTCGATGTCGCCGCAAACGGTAGTGCGATAGTAGGTCCGGCATATGAGCAGAATCTCACCTACTCCATCCCTGCACCAAAGCATTTCCAGGGGATGACGCAGGGAGCGGATGCTTGGTTGATTTGGGATAATGACAGTTATCGAACCTGTATCATACGAAAAGCGTCGACGCCTCCGACATCGTATCAAGACGGAGAATTGCTTTATTGCGATGACGGCATAGGTGTCAATTATCATGAAGGCCCTCTGAACAGTCAAACTGTCTATTATTACTCCGCTTATAATTTTGATGGGAATGGCCATGCTTCAAAGGCTTCGACAATTTCGCTCGATACGGGGAAATGGTCACTGACGGGTGATACCTATCTTGACGATGTCTCGATGACGGTTACCAATGCAAAAGGAGAGGTGGTTGGCCAGACGAGAACACATGAGTCAGGTTCATTTGCAATTGGAAACCTGCCTGAAGGAAACTATACTGTTCGACCCGCAAAAGACACGTATGCATTTACTCCGGAAAAAGTCGATTTTAGGGTTGAATCGGCGAACTGTCAGGTTGATTTTACTCCACGGCAGATCCCGACACTTAGGTTCCTGACACCAATGACAAAAGTTTATATCGGAGATGAAAACACTACTATACGCTGGAGTTTTCGCCATATTGATCCCTCTGAAAAGGTCTGGATTGAATATACGGACGATAGCATGCCTGGTGCAGCGATGCTTTTAGGACATACGGACCCAAATCAGGAAATAGAAATTCCACCCGAGGCAGTACACGCAAAGAAACTGCACGAAAAGGTGAATCCAAAGCCGACAACTGCAAGTTTTCACTGATGAGATTGAATGCGTTCTGTTTT